>JBEIJP010000466.1:0-3239 GCA_040380245.1 Acidobacteriota bacterium
ACCATAAGTTTTGTCTGACCTATTTGTCCTATAGGTCCTATACGTCTTATTTGTCCTATTCGTCCTATCCGTCCTATTCGTCCTATTTCCCCTATTTCCCCTATTCCCCCTATATGATTACACCTGACTTTTTAGCAATTCTGCGATGTCCAGCCTGCCACGGGAAGCTGGAAGAGAAGCCCGATGGCAGCGGGCTGACCTGTGTCTCTTGCCGGCGGGTCTACCCGATCCGGGATGAGATACCGGTTCTTCTCATCGAAGAAGCCACAATCGAAGAGCCCGCCTCGGGGAGTGTCTGATGGGGCGTGCGCTCTTTCACGATCTGCCCACTGGGAGTCGAATCCTCTTCCTCCGGTTGCGCAACCTTGGCGAGGCCGTTCTCGACACCGCCAACCTGCGGGCGCTCCGGGCGTGGCGCCCCGACCTGGAGATCACGGTCCTCGTCGAGGCCCTTTATGAGGATCTCTTCGTGGGAGATCCGGACCTGCAAGTCCTCCCGCTGGAGCGTGGAAACCAACAGTCGCGAAGCCGGCTGGCGGCTCGCCTCTCCGTCGTCCGAGAGATTCGACGGCGCCGGTTCGACGCCGTCGTCAACCTCCACGGAGGTCCCACGAGCGCGCAGCTGACCCTCCTCAGCGGGGCTCGCTACCGCGTCGGAGGGGAGCACTTCCGGCCTCGCTGGGCCTACAATCTGCGCCTGCCGGCCGTCGATCAGATTCTCGGACAGCCGGGGATCAGTCAGACGCTCCACACCGTCGAGAACCAGTGGGCCGGCTTCCGCTGGCTGGGTTTGCCGACGGCCTCACCCGGGCCCACCCGCCTGCACGTCGTCCCCGCCTATCGGGAGAGTGCCGTCGACAAGCTTTGGGCCGCCGGAATCGATCCGGGGCGTCGGTACGCCATTCTGGCGCCGACCAATGAGTTCGCGACCAAGCGGTGGCTTCCCGAGCGATTTGCCGCGGTCGCCGATTGGCTCCAGGACCGTGGTTGGCAGGTCGTCATGACCGGAGCGCCCACTGTCGAGCAGCAAGCCCAGCTCGCCGCCGTCCAGCAGCACGCCCAAGCCCCCCTGGCTACCCTCAGTCAGTTACGGATTGGAGAGCTGGTGGCCGTCATTGCCGGCGCCGGACTGCTGGTCGGAAACGACAGCGGACCAGCCCACCTTGCCACGGCCGTGGCGATCCCCCACGTCGTCCTCTTTGGTCCGGCGAGTTCCGTGCGCTGGCGGCCGTGGGCGGCACCCCCTGCACCAGGGAAGGCTCCGCTGGCCGAGGTCGTCCAGAACCCATTTGCCTGTAACCCCTGCTCGATGTTCCGGTGTGAAGTCTTTCCCGAACCCGAATGCATTCGCTCCATCCGCGTCGAACAGGTTCAGTCGTCGATCGAGCGGGTGCTCTCCGGCGCTGTTGAAAAGCCGCCTCCCCTGGTCGAAAATGTTGTGGGAGAGAGGAGTTGAGCCACTTGATCGAAGCCGGAAGAGCCGAAGCGATTCTCGATCGGTTCCAGGGACGCCGTCTCATCGTCCTTGGAGACCTCATGCTCGATGAGTTCATCTGGGGGGAGGTGCGTCGGATCTCCCCCGAAGCCCCTGTCCCGGTCGTCGAGGTTCGCCGCGAGACCCTCCAGCTGGGAGGCGCTGGGAATGTGGTGACCAACCTGCTTGCGCTGGGCGCGGAGGCCATCCCGATCGGCATTCTCGGGGAAGATGAGGCTGGGCGGCGGATGCGGGCCCTCTTTGCCGACGAAGGAGCCTCGGTCGATGGGCTCCTGACGGTTCCAGATCGTCCGACTACCCGCAAGACCCGAATCGTCGCCCATAGCCAGCAGATGGTCCGCGCCGATCGCGAAGACCGTTCCCTGATCTCCGAAGCCATCGAACGACAGATCCTTGCGCTCTACTTGGCCGCGCTCCCGTCCGCCGACGCGGTCATCCTCTCCGACTACGACAAGGGGCTCCTCACGCCAGCCCTCCTGCAGAGCGCGATCCGGGCGGCTCGCGCCGCTGGCAAGCCAATCTGCCTTGACCCTAAGATTCGCCACTTTTCTCATTACCGCCTGGTCGATGTCGTCACCCCGAACCAGCTCGAAGCCGAACGGGCCTCCGGGATCGAGATCACCGATCCAGCGTCTCTTCTTCAGGCGGCCTCCCGCATCCGGGATCTCCTCGATTGTCGCCACGTCCTGATCACCCGTGGAGAACTGGGGATGTCCCTCTTCGACGCGGGAGGCACTATCTCCCATATTCCGACCACGGCCCGTGAGGTGTATGACGTGACGGGCGCGGGCGATACCGTCATTGCCACCTTGACGCTCGCGCTTGCGGCTGGCGCCCCTCTTCTGGACGCCGCCATCCTCGCCAACCTCGCGGCTGGCGTCGTCGTGGGCAAGGTGGGCACCGCCGCTGTCTCGCAGGATGAACTTCGCGCTACCCTCCGTCGCTTCTCTTCCCCCCGCGGTTGATCTGGATCAGCCCGTTTCCCCCTCACCGCAAACGATCCGTGCAGGATGCCCCGTTCGGATTTTTTGGCGTCTCTATGGTAGACTGGGCAACTTGTCTGTCGAGGATCGAATCCGATAGGGCGCTTCTGAGAGCTTACTCAAGTAGACCCGAGTCAGCGACAAGAGGCCGGTGAGGAGAGAAGGGCTGGTGGGGACCGATTCCACGGCTGGGAAGACAGATGAGATATTCGTGCTCGGTCTTTTGTGCTTGAGAGCAGTTGTCGTCGTGCTCAGGCGTTGGTGCAACCCTGGAGATGAGCAGCGTATATGAACGGTTCAAGAAAAGATACAAGAGCGGCTTCTGGGATTTGGAGAAGAAGGAAGGCAAGAGGGGCGGCGCAGACCACCCGAACAGAGAAGACGGTCGTAAGACTCGACAGGGAGAGGAGTGGGAGAGCCGCTGTCTCCCTTTGGTTGACAATCGGAATGCTGGCGATGTTTCTCAGCGGATCCGTGGCGGCAGCCGATCAGGGGGGGCGGTTGCTCTCTCCGCGCGTGTCCCGATCCGGGAGCAAAGTCGATCGTCCGGTCGGAGCGACGTCGCATCGCCTGACCGGCCAGGACCCTGGTCAGGAGCGACGCGTCGGCGGTGAGCCGTCCGCCGAGGTCGAGGCGCCATCTGCCCCGATGCTGGGTCTCGGTGAGACCCGTACCTTCGAGGCCACGGCCTACGCGCTCCAGGGCGTCACGAGGAATGGCGTCTATGTCCGTCGCGGTGTGATTGCCGCCGACCCGCGCAT
>JBEIJP010000467.1:0-3237 GCA_040380245.1 Acidobacteriota bacterium
ATCTCCGGGTAGCGGGCGGCGAGCGGACCATCCATGATCGCCGACTCCTCAATTCGGAAGCGTTGGAACGACCCGTCGGTCGTCGGCTTCCCGGTAGACCTCATCCGGTGCGCCGGCCAGGAGTCTGCGGAGCGCCAGTGTGTCGAGACGGAGGATCCGTGGCGATTCCTGACCAGGGGCGGTCAGATTCAAGGCCGGAGATTCATCCTGCCATAACTCCCTCGCACTGGGATCCTGCTCGGTCGCCACCGCCAATCTGCCAGCCGAGCCAGTAAATATCAGCAATAGGGCGATTCCCAGGGAGACACGCTGGCGAAATCTGCTGGACTTGATCACGTCAGAAAAGAACTCCCCATTGTTCCTCAACACCTGTCCCCCCCTGTCAAATTTGTTTGTGAAGTGACCGTAATACCGAAGACTGGCAATTCCTGGATTTTCCAGATAGTAGTCCGCCAGGCCCTTGTTTGAGGAGACGCTTTGCCATTCGACACACGCGCTCCCCACGTAGGTTCTACTCTCGGGTTTGGCTTTTTTGCCAGTGATCGCTCCCTGGATCACCAGGAGTACCAGGTTTTCATCAATGGTATCTGATGAAAACAAGCGCCCAATTCTTCCAAACTGTGGTTTTGATCTTTTGCAGAACAAAACCTGTAAATTACTCAGAAAAATACAATTATCATTATTTTTTTTATCCGAGCAAATCAGAACCGTAGTTTAACCAAAAAACGGACCCAGTCCGCTATCTATTCAGGCAGGCCAGGGAGTCGGCTACGATGGGCGAGAGGAAGATGGAGTCGGAGGGAGGTCCCGGCGCCAGGAGATGAGGTCAGGTGGAGAGTGGCCCCGATGGCGTGCGCCCGGCGTTCCAGGTTGGAAAGGCCTTGCCCCTGGTGCAGGGAAGAGGACAGAGCGGCAGGATCAAAACCGAGACCGGTGTCTTCGACTTCGAGGGTCAAGTGGGACGAACTGAGGCTGACCCGAACACGAACCTCGGTAGCTCGACTGTGACGAACGGCGTTGTGAACCGCCTCCTTGATCCCAAAACTGGTAAGCTCGTAGCCATCAAAGTGGGAGACCCCATCGTTGGCGCAGATCCAGATGTAGCCAAGCCGCCGGTCGACCCTGTCTAGACAGGCGCGGCCGTCAGCAGCCCGACCAAGCCTGCCGCGCGCAGCCAACCGAATGAGGACCGGAAATACCCCATGACGTCCACCATCTGAACAAGCAGTGCGAACCTTCCGACCAGTTCCCCTCTCTCCTCCTTTCGAGGGAGTGGAAATCAGGAGAGATCATCCGAGGAGCGTGACCGCGTGGCGCAGCCGTTGACCGGTGCGGGACTGCCCAACGGCGACCAGGACATCGAAGATGCCGGGACCGACAGCCTGGCCGGTGAGCGCTGTCCGCGCGCCGTTGATGAGCAGTCCCGCCTTGACGCCGGACTCGTTGGCCAGCTGGCGGAGCGCCTCTTCCGTTGTGGCGTGGGTGAAGGAGTCGAGGGCGCTGAGCCGATCGGCAAGGACCGGGAGCAAGGTCCGCAGCGCCGCGTCCTTGCGCAGATTCTTCTCGACCGCCGGCTCCTCGAAAGGAAAGTCGACGCCCTCCACCCAGTAGGGACGACCGAGGGTCGCAAACTCGGTGAGCGTCCGGTAGCGTTCCCGGAGCAGGCCGACCGTCGTCGCGAACCAGGCGGCCTCTTCCGTAGCGAACCGCTCCCGCCAGATCCCCGCCTGCCGTAACTCCGCCGCGACCAGCGGGACGATCCGGTCGAGCGGCAGCGACTTGATATACTCCCCATTCATCCAGAGCGCCTTCTGGTCGGTCCACTGTCGCGCATCTCCCTCGACGAAATTGAAGATCGCGTTCGACTTGTGGATCCGTTCGAGCGAGAAGATCCGGACCAGCTCCTCCCGGGAGAAGATCTCGCGATCCTTGTACTCGCCGCTCTCCGGCGACCACCCCAGCAGAGCCAGAAAATTGAGGATCGCTTCGGGGAGAAACCCTCGATCCCGATAGGTCGTCAGACTGACAATTTCGCCGTGCTTGCGTTTCGACAACTTCTCTTTGCCGGGGGCCAGAATCAGTGGCAGGTGCGCGAAGCGGGGAATGGGTTGACCGAGCGCGCGATAGAGCAGAATCTGCTTGTGGGTGTTGAAGAGATGGTCCTGTCCGCGAATGACGTCGGTGATCCCCATGGCGATGTCGTCGACCACCACCCCGAGGTTGTAGAGGGGATGGCCATCCGTCCGTAAGAGGACGAAGTCCTCGATCTCGCGGTATTCGCGCTCCTGCAGCCCGTAGACGAGGTCTTCAAAGCGGCTGGTCCCCTCGCGGGGGACCCGGAATCGAACGACAAAGGGCTCGCCGGCGGCGGCCTTCGCGGCGGAGGCGGCAGGGTCGAAGTCCCTGTAGGGATTGGGAGGAGGCGCCGACCGGGCCGCCTCCGCGACCTGCTGCTTGATCTCGGCGTCGCTCCGCTCCTCCTTCGGGGTGAAATCTCTGTAGGCCGACCCAGCCTCCAACATCCGGCCGACCGCCTCCCGATGGGCCTCGACATAGCTCGATTGGAAGAAGGGTCCCTCGTCGAAATCCAGGCCAAGCCAGTCGAGCCCTTCCAGAATTCCCTGGACCATCTCCGGGCTCGAACGCTGCAGGTCCGTGTCCTCGATCCGCAGAATGAGGGCGCCGCCATGCTGTCGGGCATAGAGCCAGTTGAAGAGGGCGGTGCGTGCGCCCCCCACGTGCAGATAGCCAGTCGGCGAGGGCGCGAAGCGGACACGAATCTTACTCATTGAGGTCATTCTTTCTTGAAGGGGGGTTCAGCGAGATGTCCCTTGAACCGGCGATTCTTGGATCTTGTCTTCTTGACCGGATTTATGAAGAGGTAAAGGCGGCAGCGGTTGCAACCAGGCCGCTCGGCCGTGCGATCTCAAGCGGAGGGCGCGCGGGTCGAGCGCGCGATCAGTGGCGAGAAGCCCATCGAGATGGTCCATCTCGTGCTGGAGCAGCTCGGAGAGATCCCCCCTCGCCGTGACCGAGCGCGTACTTCCCGACAGATCCTGATATCGCACTTCCACTTCCAGGTGGCGACGCACCCGCACGAGCAGGTCCGGAAAGGAGAAACAGTCGTCCCATAATTCGATGGTTTCGGGACTGGCCCGGACCATCTCCGGGTCGAGCAGCGGAGCCGGCCCGAAGCTGCCATCCCGCATCTCGACGAAGAGAACCCGCAAGGGGATG
>JBEIJP010000468.1:0-3223 GCA_040380245.1 Acidobacteriota bacterium
CTATCCACAGAGTACCCTCGGTTATGAGACCGCCCGCCACGTCGGTGTCGGAATCGTCACCAGCCTGATGGAGGATGCCCGAACCACCGGCCGCTGGTTCCTGGCGGTGACGATGGGCCGTCCCACCGGCCACCTCACCCTGGGAATCGGTGCGGCGGCCAGCGCCACCTGCACCATCATTCCCGAAGAGTTCCCCGAAGGGACGATCACGCTGCGCCAGGTCTGCGACATCGTCGAGGGATCGATCCTCAAGCGGAAAGCGATGGGCAAGGGCTACGGCGTCGTCCTCCTCTCCGAAGCCCTTGCCGAGAGATTCGCCCCGGCGGAACTCTCTGAATTGCAGGATGTCGATCGCGACGCACAGGGTCGGATCCGGGTCGGCGAGATCGACCTCGGTCGCAAGGTCAAGAGCGAGGTGCAATCCCGCCTTGAGTCCCGTGGCCTCAAGGTGACGGTCGTCGATAAGACCATCGGCTACGAACTTCGCTGCGCCCCGCCGATTCCCATGGACGCCGAGCATGCCCGTGACCTTGGCTATACCGCGGTCAACCACCTCCACGCCGGGGGAAGCGGCGCCCTCGTCACCATCCAGAACGGGGAGTTCACGCCCATTCCCCTCTCGAAACTGGCCGATGAGACGGGCCGTGGCCAACACCGAACGGTCGACACGCAGTGTGAATCCTATCAAGTCGCCCGCGACTACATGGTGCGTCTCGAGCCCCGTGACTTCGCGGACCCGGTCTGGCTGGCCTCACTGGCCCAGTCGGCTGGCATGACGGTCGATGACTTCCGAACGCACTTTCAATCCGTCCTTCGCTGAGCCGGCCGGGACGCAGGCCGCGCCGATCAGCGCGGATGACCATGCCATCATCTACCAGGACACGGGGACCTGTCCGCCGGATCGCCGGTAAGGACAGGTCCCCGTGCACTGTTTGTGGTCGACATACGTCGCCTTACGAGCAAGGCGGATGAAGAATCTGTGGAGATTGATGAATCGGGAGATGGGGGAAGGCGGCGGTCGGAATCGAACCGACGAATAAAGGTTTTGCAGACCTCTGCCTTACCACTTGGCTACGCCGCCACAATTGACAAGCGCATAATATCCCACAAGGGGCCATGGCACGTCAAGCGGGATTGAGATCCAGTCATGCAACGGAATGGACAGGGGAACGGAGGGCGATCAGGAGCCCGGGCGAGGGGCCGGAGGCCCGCCAGCAGTCATATCGGGCCTCGCGCAGCAGGCGATCGACCGCGTCGGCCTCGGCGGGGGATCCGATCTCGATGATCCAGGTATGGGGCAGGGTAGTGGTGAGCAGGTGGGCCGCCCCATCGAGGATTGACTTGACGCTCATCGCCTCCCACGTGGGAGCCAGGTAGACAAGGTCGGGCGGGCGCAGCTGACTGGCAGCGAGATCGAGAGTGGTTCGGGGGGGGATCCAGGCGCGGGTCGACGCGTCGAACCCGGCAGGGGACGGCTCCTTTCCCAGAGAGAACGGGAGGAGTTGGAGGTTCTCCGCTTGATTCCACCCTCGCAATTCCGCGAGTCTGGGAAGCGCCCCCGGGCAGGGGACCATTCCATAGACGTTCCCACTCGGGCCTACCCGGGCCGCCGCGAGAAGGGAGAGCAACCCGAGGCTGTCTTCACAGAGATAGGCCGTCTCCCCCGGGCGAAGCCGCTCGCAGAGCCATCGCTGCGCCGGAAGATCCGCGATGCCCAGACGCGCCGTGATCTCCGGGTCCGGAAAGCGATGGCCGCGCAGCGGACCGGCGAGAATCTCTGGCGCATGCCGCTTCCAGTGCCACCAGAGCCGATAGATCGGGGAGCGCAGCCATCGCCCTGCTCGACCAAACCAGGAACGATGCAGAAGCTGGGCGACCGGAAATCGCGCGATTGGTTGAGTTGGGTTGACTCCTGCCAACGGTCGACCTCTCTTTCCCGGTGAGGGGATCCGCCTCCTCGGCCAGGGTCTTCTCCCCAGCCACGGTCCGAACTTCAAAGCCCACCCAGTTTACAAGACTGGACCCGCTGCGCTGAATGGTTCCAGCGGAATCGCTCCATTTTTCAATCCGCCAAAAAGAACGGATGGAAGGAGTCCCAAGTCTCCTCCCATCCGTTGGCGGTGCTCACCGGGGTGGGCACAGTCGGCTAACTCAATCTCTCCTCAATTGACAAAGTTGCTTCGGATCAGCCGGACCGTCGCCCCTCCGGGGTTGGTGACGATCAGGTTGCGATTTCCCTGAGGGGTAGCGGAGGTCGTTCTGACCTGGAGCTCGATCCGATCCTCCTCGATCTTGGAGATGGTCACGGTGATGCGGGAGCCACCCGAACAGAGCGTTGTACAGTCGAACTGCACGGTGGTCTGCGGGTTGAATCCGGTGCCCAGAATCGTCATCGAGGTGAAGTTGCCGCCGGCGATCCGGGCGGGGGTGATCGAGGTGACCGTCAGGTCGCGGGGGAGAACCTCGATGACTTGCCGCTCGGTTGTGCTCGACTCTCCCTTTCCATCCGCCACCGTCAGGGTGATCGAGTGCAGTCCGACTCCAAGCACTGCGTCGACAATCGCTCCTTCGGCGATGACGGCCTCGCCATTCTTCCAGGTGTAGGTCATCGGGTCGTTGTCGGGGTCGCTCGAAGGAGATCCGTCGAGCTTGACGATCGCCCCCTGCCTGGTCGTCGCCTTGACCACGGCGGACAAGGCGGCAGCCCTGGCGACGGGCGGACGGTTCTTGGGCGGGGGCGGGGGCCCGTCGTCCTCATCGTCGTCGTCAGAGTCGTCACCACCTCCTCCATCCCCTGGGCCTACGCCGCTGCCGGTCTCATCGTTCTGGATGTCGCTCAGCTGCATCCGGAAGGGGAGGGTCATAAACGATCCCCCGAGCCCATCCCGTACGACGACCTGCACCTGTGAGGCCATGACCTGGTCCCCTTCCTTGGGGGACATAATGAGGTGCGCTCGCTTGAGAATGGGGTCGATTCGATCGATCCGCGCATAGGCGGGCGCGTTGAGCAGTTGAAAGGTGATGGGCTGGTTGTCCGGGTCGGCAGCCTGCAGAACATATGTCCGGACTGTCCCGGGGACCAGATATTGATCGTTGAGATTGTTCAGGTAAGGCGCCTTGTTGCCGACCACCCCACCCCGCTGCGGAAAGTTTCCTCCCGCCGTGACATTGACGACCATGGTGGCGGTGGCCGTGTTGCCGGCGTTGAAGCGGCTCTACCTGC
>JBEIJP010000469.1:0-3216 GCA_040380245.1 Acidobacteriota bacterium
CGAAATCCAAAAGTTCCGAAGAGGTGATCCTCCCGGGAGGGGGAGGTGTCGGTCCAGATCCCAAGGTCGTTGGTCTCTCCGGTTTCGTTAGAGGTGATGGTATGTTGGATGGTAAAGTCTCGAATGGTTACCCCAATGGTGTAGGACCCGTTTGGAGCGAGATCGACGAGGAGGGGGGCTGGCGTTCCCACCTCTTCGGGAGGCTTGCCCTCCCGTACCAGGTAAGTGGAGAAACGGCGCGGAGTCCCAACCCGAGCGTTGGGACCGGTGAGGTGGAAGAGGTAGTAATCGCTTCCGGATCGATTGGCACGAATCGCCCACGCTGCCCCTTGTCCATCGGGGATCCAGAGCGTGAAAGTTGCCTCAAAATTGCGGTAAATCTTCTCTTTGAGAAAGCCCGGGACACTCCCTTGCACTTCGAGTCGGTTATTACGGGCCTCCTTGACCACCCGCCACGTCGGCGGCGCCTCCCACTGTACCAGATGATCAAAGAATTCGGATGTCCCGGTCGAGGTCACGATCGGGGAGAGATCGATCTGCAGGGCGCGCGGACCCGGCAACAACCGCTCCCGGAGTCTCCACGGGTGATATCCAACCAGCTCGACCGTCACCGTCTGCTCCTCCGTTGACTGCAGCTCATAATCGATCTGGACTTGTCCCTCCGGAGGAATCTTTCCCCGCAGGGCCCCGTCAATGAGGATCGTCGCTCCGGCTGGACCACGGAAGGTGAGCTTGGCCGTCCGGGTCAGGGGAAGCCGTGCGTAGTTGACCTCTTCCCCTGCTTCAGTTACCACGAACGTGTCATCGAAGTCGTTGAATTCCGGGTGGCGAACCTGCAGCAGATGGCTCCCCGGGCGTAGTCCTGAAATGACCACTGTACCAGACGTTGTACTGGTTACCCGTGCCTCTCCATCGACCTGAACTGTTGCGCCACTCGGGACATCCCGCAGCTTGAGACTGGCCGATTCGGCCACGAGGCGAATCCGGGCGACGGCCTGTGCTCCCAGCCGGGGTGAGACGATCGCCAGGGCCTGGTAGCCAGGATGACTCGCCTCAATGAGGTAACTCGCGCCCCTCGGCAGGGTGAACTCCGCCTGTCCGTCCTCTGCGTCTGCCTCCGCGCGAGCCAGCTCCCGTCCACCTCGGGTCTTGACGACGATCTGACCGGGAAGAATGGGTTCGACCAGAACTGCCAGGACCCCGTTGGATGCCGCCAGTCGATCGACGGTCCGCAGCTTGACCGCCTCGGTCGCGACCCGCTCCCGGGGCTTGCCGACAGAGTACCGACGCTGGGCAAGCCCATAATTTGCGGCGAATCCGAGACAGCAGAGCAGGAACGCCCCGGACCATATCCGTCGCCCCCCCTTTCTTTCCTGGTCTCGTCGGTCACACCGAAATTGCACCGCAGTCCCTCTCTACTCAATCCCCGGACTCGTCATTCACTCCGGATTCAGCCCAATTCCACTCTCCTGTCAATCTCCCTCCGCCACTCTCTCACGCGATGGGTAGTCACGCCCGTCTGGTGGGCTTGACCAACTCGGTCGGAGCAAGCCCACCTTTCACCATATCCCATGAACGATACGAGCTCCCTCGGGTTCCTCGATTTTTCCAAGGTAGCTGGGCTAGCGAGGTTGGCTCCTGGCACAACGGAAGCCTACATAATCATAGCTGACTGTCGGGCGATCAAAATACCGATCCGTGGCGGTCTGCTCCGCCGCCGGCACGCGGAATCCCCCTCCGCGAATGACCCAGTTTCCCTCGTCGACTTTGGCTGCGCTTCCCGGGTACGGGAGATAACGAGTCGCCGTCCACTCGGCGACATTTCCCGCCAGATCCGCGACCCCAAAGGGACTGAACCCATCTGGATAGCTTCCGACCGCCTGTGGTTTGTCGAGACCTGTCTCCCGGGCATTTGAAAAGCGGGGCTTCCATTCATTGCCGTAGGGGTAGAGACGGTTATCGCGTCCGCGAGCGGCAAATTCCCACTCCTCCTCCGTCGGCAACCGCTTGTTGGCCCACTCACAGAAGTCACGCGCTTCGTTCCAGCTGACGTTGACCACCGGGAGCAAGGCTTCCCCGATCTGGTAGTTGCCCTCTGGCCAATGCACCGGTGAGTTTCGCCGCGTTTGTCGAACGAACTGGGCATAGAGCTCGTTGGTCACCTCGTACCGGTCGATGAAGAATGGCGCGATCTTCACCAGGTGGGCTGGTCGCTCATATTCATTTCCATCGTCCCGGCCCATCAGAAACTCTCCCCCCGGAATCGGAATCATTCCCGCTGGAACCTGCACGGCGGGGGTGCTGCCGGGTTGTCGAATGTCTTCCCGGGTGACGATCACCCAGGAGAGGACTCCTCCCAGGGTCAGCACGCTCACCAGCGCCAGCAGCTGGAATTTCCGGGATCCCCAACCCGATCGCTTGTTGAGGCGGGCCGTCTTTCCGGTGGAGGCCCCCTGCCCGGGTATAAAGACCGACTGCGGATCGAAGTCGGTGTGTGGTTCTCTGGGATTACTCAGAACTGTCTGACCAAGGGCATTGAACTCCGTAGATCCGGGCGCAGGTTCGTGTTCAGGCAGCAGCGGGACTACATGCGGCGAGCCCGTCTGCACAACCGTCTCTCGAGCTCCTGCCAGGCGGCGAGGGAGCACAACCTGGCCAGTTTTCTCAAACTGCTCAATCGCCTCGAGGAATTGATGGGCCGTTTGAAAGCGATCGTCCGGGTTCTTTTCCAGAGATTTGAGGACGATCTTCTCAATCTCCCGTGGAATAGTGGGATCGATCGAGGTCAGGGGCGGGACTGGCAGTTCGATATGTCCCCGGCGAATCTCGTAGTCGGAGGTTTTCGATCCCTGGTCGTCAAAGGGCACTCTTCCCGTCAACATCTCGTAGAGCACAACGCCCAGGGAGTAGATGTCGGACCGCTGGTCGATCTCACGTCCCCGGGCCTGCTCCGGGCTCATGTATTCCGGTGTCCCGGGGTTGAAGCCAATCTGGGTCCCTCCGCCGACACCGCGCACCTTGACGATCCCGAAGTCGGTGACCTTCACCTTGTCTTCCGGAGTGACTAAAATATTGGCTGGCTTGAGGTCGCGGTGGATGATTCCCCGGTGGTTCTCTCCCGATTGGTCACGGTAGACAAAGTGGTGCGCGTATTCGACCGCCGCCAGCACCTGCTTGAAGAGGTGCAGCGCGCGTTCGGGCTCAATCGGCCCGCTC
>JBEIJP010000470.1:0-3215 GCA_040380245.1 Acidobacteriota bacterium
GAGCTTCGCCAGCTGGCACAGGGGCTCCTTTTCGAACTCTCCGCGCCAACCATTGCGCGGGGAGGGCACCCGATCCGGTGTGACCTCCACCTCGACTGGGACGCGCCGGTCTATATCGAGCACCTGCCGATGATTGGGGCCGGCGGCGTGAAGATGGAGGCCACCTACGGGAGTGGGCAAGAGATCGCGCGTCAGTTCCTCAACGCCATTCTCGACGTCTTTCTGGAGGGAGACGGGGAGGGACGATCCTTCAACGGCCCCCGCCCGATCCTCCATCTGCGGCGATCGTTCTTTGGGAGCCCGGGGAGCGATCGACTGCTGGAGCGAGTCGAGGAGATTCTCACCCGGCGGGGAGGGCTGGTCATCGCCCTCGATCGGGAAGAAGCGGCGCCATCGCTCTCCAGCTGGCAGGCAGAAGAGGGGGAGATGGGAAGCGGCACCGCGGCCTTCTCCAGTCGCTACGGTCTTCACCCGGAAAAGCTGCGACGGACCGGTGAGGACTGGCAGTGGCGGGCAGCCATCTTCTCATCGGTCGCGCTCAATCTTCCACGAATTGGGCTGCGTGCCGAGCGCAACCGCAAGCGGATTCTCGAACTGTTGACGGACCAACTGGAACTGGCAGCGCAGGCCTCCCTCGAAAAGCGAATCTTTCTTGAAAAGCTGCTCGCGCGGGGAGAATCGGGAGCCCTGGCCTTGCTGGCGCTGCGCCCGGAGAAGGAGCCCTTTCTGCCGCTCAGCTGGACGGCCCACGCGCTCTGTCCGGTGGGGTTGGCGGAGATGATCCGCTATGCCACGGGACAGGAGATGGCGGAGTCTGTCGATGCCCAGGAATTTGCCTGGCAGATGCTGCACCACTTGCAGACGGAAGCGGAACGCCTCTCGAACCACCACAAGGTCCGCTTTCTGCTGGCCGAGTCGAGCGATGGGACCACGCCGGCGCGGCTGGCCAGTCTTGATCGGGAGCGCTTCACGGCAGCCTTCTCGGCACTGGCCCCATCCGCGCCGGAAGGGGCGACTCCCGCCTACACGCCAGCGATCAAACTGCCGAGGACGATCGAGATTGCCCCGCTCACCCGGTTGCGCCTGGAGGGGATGCTCCAGCGAAACCGGATCTGGGGAGGAACGATCGAGCTCGGCTTGACGTCAGCGCTGCGCGCGCCGGGCGCGATCCAGAGCCTGATCGATGCCGCCTTCCATCAGACCCTGGCGCACCGATTGACCCTCCTCCCCGAAGAGCTTGCCACGCCCTCTCCCCTCGTCCCGCCACCTCGATTCCAGGAAGAGTCTTGATCCATTCCGCCTGACGGGAATTCCAGCTGGACATTCCCGGCTTCTCTTCCCTAATATAGCCTCCGTTATGCCAAAACGAACTGATCTTCAAAAAATTCTGATTATCGGGTCGGGACCGATTGTCATCGGACAGGCCTGCGAATTCGACTACTCTGGAACCCAGGCGTGCAAAGCGCTGAAGCAGGAAGGGTACACCGTCATCCTGGTCAACTCGAATCCGGCAACGATCATGACGGACCCAGAGCTGGCGGATCGGACGTATGTCGAGCCACTGACGGTGGAATCTCTGACCGCGATCATCGAGCGGGAGAGACCCGACGCGCTGTTGCCGACCGTGGGCGGTCAGACCGCTCTCAATCTGACCGTCAAACTGGCGGAGAGTGGTGTCCTGGAGCGATACGGAGTCGAGCTGATCGGGGCCAAACTACCGGCGATTCGCGTCGCCGAGGACCGGCTCCTCTTCAAGCAGGCGATGGACGAGATTGGCCTGCAGATGCCCAAGGCGCGTTTCTGCCACACCCTCGAGGAGGCTCGCCAGGCCGCACAGGAGATCGACTTTCCGATCATCATCCGGCCGAGCTTCACACTGGGGGGAACGGGAGGCGGCATCGCCTACAATGGCGAGGAGTTCGAGGAGATCGCCGAACGTGGGCTGACGGCGAGCCCTACCAGTGAGATCCTTGTCGAAGAGTCGATCATTGGCTGGAAAGAGTTCGAGCTGGAAGTGATGCGGGATCTGGCGGACAACGTCGTCATCATCTGCTCCATCGAGAACTTCGACGCCATGGGCGTCCACACGGGCGACTCGATCACCGTCGCGCCAGCGCAGACCCTGACCGACAGAGAGTACCAGCAGATGCGGAACGCGGCGATCCGCATCATCCGGAAAGTGGGCGTCGAAACGGGTGGATCGAACATCCAGTTCTCCGTCAACCCCCTCAACGGCGAGCTGCGGGTGATCGAGATGAACCCGCGGGTCTCCCGATCCTCCGCCCTCGCTTCCAAGGCCACGGGGTTTCCCATCGCCAAGATTGCGGCCAAGCTGGCCATCGGGTACACCCTCGACGAGATCCCGAACGACATTACCCGGAAGACGCCCGCCTCCTTCGAGCCGACCATCGACTATGTCGTAGTCAAGATCCCCAAGTGGGCCTTCGAGAAGTTCCCTGGAGCAGAGGATGTGCTCGGAACCCAGATGAAATCGGTGGGGGAGGTCATGGCGATCGGGCGGACCTTCAAAGAGGCCTTCCTCAAAGGGGTGCGATCGCTCGAACGCCGCGGATCCCCCTACGTCGGCCACGTCGAGGAGGAGACTCTCCGACGCAAACTGATCATCCCCAACTCCGAGCGGATCCACTACCTCCACGCCGCTTTCGAGCGAAACTGGACACTCGACGAGATCCACGAACTGACCGGAATCGATCGCTGGTTTCTGAGCCAACTGCAGCAGATCGTCGGGATGCAGCGCGAGATCCAGCAGTCGACCCTCTCGACGCTCCCCCAGGACCGACTTCGCGAGGCCAAGCGCTACGGATTCTCCGATGCGCGGCTGGCCGACCTCCTGCGCACCACCGAGGACCAGGTCCGGGCTGTCCGCCTGAAGAGTGGGATCGTGCCGGTCTACAAACGAGTCGACACTTGCGGCGCCGAGTTCGAGTCGCACACGCCGTATCTGTATTCCACCTATGAAGAGGAGTGCGAGGCGGCGCCGACGGACCGCCAGAAGATCATGATTCTCGGCTCAGGTCCGAACCGGATCGGACAGGGAATCGAGTTCGACTACTGCTGTTGCCACGCCGCCTTTGCGCTGCGCGAAGCCGGGTTCGAGACGATAATGTTCAACTGCAAACCGGAGACCGTCTCCACCGATTAGTCCACCTCCGATCGACTCTACTTCGAACCACTGACCTTTGAAGATGTCATGC
>JBEIJP010000471.1:0-3205 GCA_040380245.1 Acidobacteriota bacterium
CGAGCGGACGGCGACTTGCCGGCACTGCTCCGTCGTCTGGGGAGCGAGTGCAGCCCCGTCGCGGCGCAGCTCCGTCGCGCCGATGGCGATCGCGCGGACCAGGTTGCGTCGTGGATCGACCTCGACTTCGACCTCGACGCTTCCGGGGACCGCCCCCGCCGCGATCGCCGCCTCCGTCGCTTCGCGTCGCACCCGGACGAGATCGTCCGGCGTTGGGTCGACCATCGTCCGCTCGACCGTGTCGCGCACCATCGCCATGGCCACTCCGATCGGGGAGATGACCTCGGCGTTCCTCGCCAGACGATGCTCCAGCGACATCATCTCCGCCGTAAAGGGCACGAGAACGGCTCCCCCGCCGCCGCCGCCGACGAGGACCACCTGATCGCGTGCCAGCCGATATTCGACCATGAGGTGTTCGAGCGTCTCGCGGATCTTGCGACACGCGATCGTCAGGACCTGGCGCGCCAGCTCCTCGGCCGAGACGCGAGATCCGAGGGCCTCGGCCAGACGCCGAAAGGCGAGTTGGGCCGACTCGCGCTGCCCGTAGGCGAATTGGCCCGGGGAGACCAGCCCCAGGCAGTTGGCGGCGCAGGTCGTCGTCAAGGCGACTCGCCGGCCATCCGGCAGACGGAAGACGACGTGATCCCGCGCGTCGCGATCGGTCGGCTGGGCGATCTCCAGTACCGCCCCGGCAATCAACGCCGGATCGGTGTAGCAGGTGTAGCCATATCCGGCGATGTGGGCGCTTCGCGGCCCGACGTCGGCGAGGGCCACCGGACGTTCCCCGTCGAGGCTGACCCGGACGAGACTGCCCCCTCCCACGCCGAGTGTCCGGACGTCCAGTGTGTCGACGTACATTCTGTGGCCGCCCAGTCGGGCGGGCCGGGTGGCCGGGCTACCGTCCCGGATCACCGAGATGTCGGCCGACGTTCCGCCGACCTCGATGAAGATCCCGTCGGAGACCCGTTCGTGCAGGAGCGTCCCGGCAATCCCCGCGGCCGGTCCCGAGAGCATCGTCAGAATCGGCCGCCGATGGACCTCGGCGACGCTCATCACCCCGCCATCCGACCGCATAATCATCAGCGGAGCGGTGATCCCCGTCTCGCGGACGCAGCGCTCGGTCATCTCCGCCGTCTCGATCATCCTGGGGAGAATCGCCCCGTTGATGACGGCCGTTCGCGTCCGGACGCGCAGCCCGTAAAGGCTGCTCACCTCGTGCCCAGAGGTGGCGCGCAGACCCATCGCCTGAGCCCGCTCGACGACCCGCTCTTCGAGCGCCGTGCGGTCGACACCGAAGGCCTCGCTGGCGACGATCACCTCGGCGCCGGCGGCTCGCAAGCTGTCGATGGCCTGGTCGATCGCCTGATCGATCGCCTGGTCGATCGCCTGGTCGATCGCCTGGTCGGTCGCACCCGTCTGGTTCTCAGACCCGAGCGAACCAAGGTCGAGATAGACGTGCGGAGCCGTCAAGCGGTGGAGGCTGGTCAGGGGAATCGGCGGGATCCTCGTCGCGCGCCGAACCAGCCATCCCTCCAGTCCCCGGCCCATGCCCAGCACGCCAACGGTCGCGACGTCCCCTTCGAGGAGCGCGTTGGTCGCCTGCGTCGTGCTGTGCGCGATGAAGCTCACTTGCTCCGGTCGGACCTGAAAAGCCGCCAGGGACCGCTCGAGCGCTTCGACGATGCCCCGGGCGACCCCTTCCCGGGCGGAGTGGGAGGTCGGAACCTTGAGCTGACCGATCAATTCACGCGTGGTCTGGTCGATCGCCACCACATCGGTGAAGGTCCCGCCGACATCGATTCCAATCCTGACTGGCCCACTCGCTCGCCCCACTCGTTCCTCCCCCCTCCTCAGCGCTAAAGATAGAGCCAGACGGCGGCGCACAGCCCCAGCAGACAGACCGCCATCTTGAAGAGCAGCGTGTGGCGCGTCAACTCCTCCACCCGGACCCCGACATAATTGGCGACCCAGACATTCTGCGTGTTGGTCGGATCACAGATGTTCTGAACCTGCACGACACTCATCACCGCCCCCAGCAACGCCAGTGGGGGAAGCAGGTCGAGATCGCGGATCAGCAGGTAGAGCCCGATGCCGATCCCGTAGGGATTGAGCGGCCCCCGGTAGAGGGCCAGCGGAGAGAGCAGTCCAAAGAAGAGCAGGTAGACGAGCGGTGAGCGCAGCGGAATGCCGCCCAGGAGCGGACCGAGTGAGGATCGCACCGCCGGCAGCATCGTCGCGTTGAGCAGCATACCGATCCCCACCATCAGAATGATGGCAGGCGCGACATCCTCCACGCCCTTGACCGCCGCGCTGGAGAGCTGCCGCACCATCTCGCGGGGACGCGTCAGAAGCACCCCGACGATCGCCGCCAGGAGAAAAGAGGCGACCACCGGTATGCCGAGCCCCGCGTGGAGCCCCAACGGCAGGATCGGGACGAGCAGGGCGACCAGGGGCACCCCGCTCTCCACCGGTGCGGACGGGGGAGTCGCCTCGACGGCCCACGCCCCTTCCCGCCGCATCTGCCGTGCCGCGAGGACGACGAAGACGAGCAGAACCGCGCCGTCGATCACCGCCAGGACGCTGGCAAACTGGCGAATCGAGGTCGGATCGATCCCAAAGGTGCCCTGGTAGAAGCCCCACATCCCAATGTTGAAGACAAACCCCAGCCCAAAGGCCAGCAGAAAAAAGAGGGCGCTCAACCGCCGCGGAATGCCGATGCTCATCAAAATCGGCAGCGCCAGGCTGCCAACCATCATCACCGCGCCGAGGCCGGTCAGGGTGGTGAAGAGCCACGCCACCGCGACCATCATCGTCCCGGCGACGATCATCGGGCGATCTCCCCCAAACTCCGCCGCCCGTTTGATGATGCTCTCGGCGATGCCCGTCTGCATGACGATGCGACCGAGCACCGCGCCCGCCACGACCATGAGGTACTGCCCCGCCAGACGCGTCGCGCCTTGCGTCACCACCTGGTCGAGAATCACTCCGGGCGCCGTCCGCGCGACCAGGGCCACAGCGACCGCCATCGCCGGAATCGCCAGGATCGCCGGCACTCGCCGGGTCATCATCAACCCGGCGAAGAGCAGAAAGACAACCAGAATCAGGACGGCCGTCATGGTCTTCGCTCCTCCACCCGGGACTCGATCCGCCCGTCGATCCGGCATTCAAAGGTCCGCGCCCACGGTAGAGTCACGCGGACCTCGCG
>JBEIJP010000472.1:0-3204 GCA_040380245.1 Acidobacteriota bacterium
GAGTTGCGGGAGATGGTGGCGCGGTTGGAGGAGCGGATTGCCGAGGCGATGCACGTGGCGATGCGCCGCCCGAAACTGACCAGCGTCGCCGAGATCGTTGCGCCGCTGGCCCCGTTCGACGCCGCGGCGATCCGTGCCGCCCGCCCTGCTCCTGTCCTCGACGAGATTCGCCAGCAGAGCTTCGCCCAGGTCGGAGGGCTTCCCGAGGCGGCGACCGCCCCGACCAAGCGGACGATGGCCGCCCACATCAACGCGGCGCTCGCCGATGAGATGCTGGGCCACCCGGAGATCCTGCTCTTCGGGGAGGATGTGGGACGCAAGGGGGGAGTCTACAACGTCACCGCCGGGCTGCAGAAACGCTTCGGGCTGGCACGGGTCTTCGACACGCTGCTCGACGAAACGACCATCCTCGGCATCGCCCAGGGAGCGGCGATGGCGGGTCTGCTCCCAGTTCCGGAGATTCAATACCTCGCCTATCTGCACAACGCGATCGATCAATTGCGGGGGGAGGCCTGCTCCCTCTCCTTCTTCTCGGCGGGCCAATTCACCAACCCGATGGTCGTCCGGGTGCAGGGACTGGCCTATCAGAAGGGCTTCGGCGGCCACTTTCACAACGACAACTCGATCGGGGCCTTGCGGGAGATTCCCGGGCTGCTGCTGGCGACGCCATCGCGCGGCGACGACGCGGCGCGAATACTGCGGGGGCTGCTGGCGACAGCGCGGACGTGTGGGCGAGTCGCCGTCTTTCTCGAACCGATCGCGCTCTACCACGAGAAGGACCTCTACGCCGAGGGGGACAACGAGTGGTTGTGTGACTATCCGTCGCCGACGGATCCAGAGCCGATGCTGCTTCCCGGCGAGGTGGGGATCTCCGGCGAGACGGCGCGGGATGTGCTGATCGTCAGCTACGCCAACGGCTACCGGTTGTCGCTGCGGGCGGCGCGCCGCCTGCGGGAGAGCGGGATTGCCGCGCGAGTCCTCGACCTGCGCTGGCTCAATCCGTTGCCGCACGCGGCGGTGGCGGCACACGCCGCGGAGTGTGGCGCGGTGGTCGTCGTCGACGAGTGCCGGGCGACCGGCGCAGGGATCGCCGACGCCGTCATCGCCCGATTGGCGGAGGCGGGCTATCGGCGGCCCTTGCGGTCGGTACGCGCCGTCGACACCTATGTCCCGCTCGGTGCGGCGGCCAACCTCGTCCTCGTCTCCGAGGAGCAGATTCTGGAAGGGGTCCAGGCGGCGATCGCCGCGGCTCCTGTTTCTCTCTGAGTCCCCCTCATCGATCGACTCGCCAACGGGAAAGAGAAAGAACTATGAGTTCGACAACCTCGCCCTCCTCCACTCCGTCCCTCGTTCGGGGGATGGGACTGCTCCAGGCAACCGCCGCCAACATGCTCGAGATGATCGGGATCGGTCCGTTCATTACCATTCCGATCATCCTGGGGGCGATGGGGGGGCCGCAGGCGATGTTCGGCTGGATCATCGGCGCCATCATCGCGATCTGTGACGGGCTGGTCTGGGCGGAGCTGGGAGCGGCGATGCCCGGCTCGGGAGGCTCTTACCACTATCTGCAGCAGGCGTTCGGTCCGCGCAAGCTGGGCCGCCTGATGAGCTTCCTCTTCATCTGGCAGACGGTCTGTACCGCACCCTTCTCGCTGGCCTCCGGCGCAGTCGGCTTTGCCAACTACACGCGCTACCTCTGGCCAGGGATGGAGGCCTGGGAGGGCAAGCTGCTCGCGGCGGGGGTCTGCCTGGTCGTGACAGCGATTCTCTACCGGGACATCCGGACCATTGGCCGACTCTCGGTCGTCCTCTGGGTGATCGTCCTGCTGACGGTCGGCTGGGTACTGGTGGCGGGCTTGAGCAACTACAATCCGGCGCTCGCCTTCGATTTTCCGGCCAATGCCTTCCAACTCGATATGGTCTTCTTTGTCGGGCTGGGGATCGCGTCGCTCAACGCGATCTACGATTACGGCGGCTACAACAATGTCTGCTTCTTCGGTGGAGAGGTCAAAGAGCCCGGGCGGAACATTCCACGAGCGGTGCTGATCTCGATCGGCGCGGTCGCGGTCATGTACATGATCATGACAGTGACGATCATCGGAGTGGTGCCGTGGCGCGAGGCGGTGACCGAGGGGACGCTGGCCAACAAAGCGATCGTCGCCGACTTCATTCAGCGGCTCTACGGAGAGCAGGCGGCGGTCGTTATGACCGTCCTGATTCTGGTGACGACCTTTGCCTCGGTCTTCGCGGTAATGTTGGGCTACTCGCGGGTTCCGTACGCGGCGGCAGCCGACGGGCGGTTCTTTCGCCCCTTCGCGCGGGTGCACCCGACGCGTCAGTTTCCGACCTTCTCGGTGATCTTCACCGGCGTGACGGCGGCGCTCTGCTGCTGGTTTGAGCTGCCGACGCTGATCACCGCCCTCATCGTCATTCAGATCGTCGCACGGGATATGGCCCAGGTGGCGGCGGTCATCCTCATCCGACGAAACCGGCCGGACATTCGGCTGCCGTTTCGGATGTGGCTCTACCCGCTGCCGGCGCTCATCGCCTTCGTCGGGTGGATCTACATTCTGGGGACCAATGGGTGGCGGATGTTTGGCCTGGGAGTGGGGTTGATGATCCTGGGGATTGGGGCCTACCTGATCCAGGCGCGGGTGCGGCGGGAGTGGCCCTTCACGGACGCGTCAATGGAGCGGGAGGGGAGCGCAGGATGAGCGGCGGCCAGGGTCCACGGTGGGAGGTCTTGACGGTCGGGGATGTCTTCGTCGACCTGGTGCTGAGCGGCTTTGCGCGATGGCCGGCGCCGGGAGAAGAGGTGCAGGCCCAGTCGATGTCACGGGAAGTCGGCGGGGGCGCGGCGATCACCGCCTGTGGGCTGGCGCGGCTGGGGGTCAGAACCGGGATCTTCGCGGCGATTGGCCACGATGGGGACTGGCTGCGGCAGCGGATCGCAGAGCACGGAGTCGATCCGACGCCGCTGCAGGTCGACGAAGCGGAGACGACGGCGCTGACCGTGGCCGTCTCGACCCGCGAAGACCGGTCCTTCTTCACCTACGCCGGGGCCAACCGGGGACTCCCCGTGCTCCTGGCTGGCGGATCGCCTGGGAGAAGACTTCTTCGAGAGGCTGGACACGTCCACCTCGCGATGCCGATCGATCCGGTGCAGCTGATGGAATTGGCGGCCGAGTTGCGCTCGCAGGGGAC
>JBEIJP010000473.1:0-3202 GCA_040380245.1 Acidobacteriota bacterium
AGCCCTCCTACGACTGGCGCTCCCGTCCAGGCGAGGTAGCCCTCGAGTGGTCCTGCCATCCCCTTCATGGTGCGCACCTGGTCGAGGGTGTTCCCGCCTTCGCCAAGCAGAGCGACGACGGCCTCGTATCCACGGGAGGCCGTGAGGTAGTCCATGGTCAGGTGGGGGGGAACTTCGATTCCGTACCCGGTGAGGAGGGTCGTGAAGTAGTCGCTCCAGGAGATCGCCACCGCGATGTTGCCAATGGCATATTCGACAATCAGATCCCACCCGATGATCCAGGCGACAAACTCACCGAATGAGGCGTAGGCATAGGTATACGCGGATCCGGCAATCGGAATCATCGAGGCAAATTCGGCATAGCAGAGAGCGGCAAAAGCACAGGCAATCGCGGTGAAGACAAAGAGGAGGGAGACGGCTGGCCCGCCCGAGTGGGCGGCGTTTCCTATGGTCGAGAAGACCCCGGCCCCAATAATCGCGGCAATCCCGAGGGCCGTCAGGTCCCAATGTCCGAGCGCACGGCGCAGCCCTCCGGACTCTTCGCCCCCTTGCGCCGCGTCTCGTTGGATCTGCTCGATCGATTTGGTACGCCAGAACCACTGCAACTCCATTGCGGTCTCCCCAGGGCAATTGGAGATCCCTCCCACTCCCTTCGCTCTCTACGGCTTGGCCCTGGTGGCCCTGGTGGCCTTGGTTGCTTCCCGCCTACCGCCGAGCCGCTCAGGCGAGGGGATATCGGAGTGGCACTCCGGCCCCTTCTCTTTCAATTGTGGGCTGTCCTGCTGGGAGCGACGAGAAAGGGCCGGGGGACAGTCCCGGCTCCTTTCGCTTCTCTCTTCCCTTACCGTAGAAAACGATCCATAAATCGGGTCGAGATATTCCCAGACTGGAAGTCCGGGTCGTTGAGAATCCGCAAATGAATCGGAATCGTCGTCTGGATTCCCTCGATCACCATGGCTTCCAGCGCGCGACGCATTCGCGCAATGGCTCGTTCGCGTGTCCGGCTGTGGACAATCACCTTGGCCACCAGAGAATCGTAGTGGGGAGGAACAAAATAGCCATTGTAGATGGCGGTGTCGACCCGCACACCTGGACCTGTCGGAAGGTTGAGGGAGGTGATTCGGCCCGGGGAAGGACGAAAGGTCTCGGGATCCTCGGCGTTGATCCGGCACTCGATCGAATGCCCGACGAAGATCAGGTCTTCCTGGCGAAAGCCGATCGGTTCGCCTGCGGCGATTCGGATCTGAGCCGCGACCAGGTCGGAGACGGTCACCTGTTCGGTAACCGGATGCTCGACCTGGATTCGTGTGTTCATCTCCATGAAATAGAACTGCCCCGATTCATCCAGCAGAAACTCGATTGTCCCAGCGTTGCTGTACCCAATCCGACGGCAGGCATCCACGGCCACCCGTCCCATCTCCTGACGCAATTCGTAACTGACTGCGGGCGATGGGGACTCTTCGATCAACTTCTGGTGACGCCGTTGAACCGAGCATTCGCGTTCCCCAAGGTGAATCACATTGCCGTGCAGGTCACCCAGGACCTGAATCTCGATGTGTCGCGGATTGACAATATATCGTTCGAGATAGACCCCGCTGTTTCGAAACGCCACTTCCGCTTCTGCCCGTGCCGTCTGGTAGCCGTGCAGCAGCTCCGCCTCGTTGAAGGCGATCCGCATGCCGCGGCCTCCGCCTCCCGCCGTCGCCTTGATCATCACCGGATAACCGATCCGTCGCGCTTCCTGGAGAGCCATTTGCTCATCTTCGATGAGCCCATTGCTTCCCGGAGTGATGGGTACGCCGGCGGCAATCATGGTCCGTCGTGCCTCGTTCTTGTCGCCCATCATCCGAATCACTTGTGGAGAGGGCCCGATGAAGGTGATGTTGCACTCCTGGCAGACCTCCGCGAAGTGCGCGTTCTCGGAGAGAAATCCATAGCCAGGATGGATCGCATCGACGTTGGTGATCTCGGCGGCGGCAATGATTTGTGGAATGTTGAGGTAGCTCTGCAGGGAGGAGGCGGGACCAATGCAGACGGCTTCATCGGCAAATCGCACGTGAAGAGCTTCGCGATCCGCTTCCGAGTGGACCGCCACGGTCTTGATCCCCAACTCCCGGCATGCCCAGATGATGCGGCACGCAATCTCCCCGCGGTTCGCGATCAAAATCTTCTTGAACATAGTCTATCCATCGTCCGACCGGCGCCAACCTTCGATCGCCTCTCCGCGGAGAAGCAGGACTCTTCCTCGATCATCGTCAGGGTTTGAGGCCAAAGAGGGGTTGTCCATATTCGACTGGCTGCCCATTTTCGACAAAGACGCGGACGATCGTTCCACGGGCATCGGCCTGAATCTCATTCATCAGCTTCATCGCTTCGATGATGCAGACCGTGCGGCCGATCTCGACGACATCTCCCGGTTGGACAAAGGACTGCGAGGTCGGTGAGGGTGAGCGATAGAATGTTCCAACAATCGGGGAGGTAATCACGTGGAGATTCTCTTCAGGAGCTGCAACCGTCGCCGGGGTTCCGACCGGTTGTGCGATGGCGGCGCCACTGCTGACCGTCAGCGAAGAGCCTGCGCTCGCGGGGGGAACGGATGCCCCCCCGGATTCCTCTCTCTGACCCGACTCGGAACCACTCCGTGGTGTGCCCTTCTGCAAGCGAAGTCTAAACTCCCCCCGCTCCAACTCAAATTCATTGAACTGTTTCTCCGAGATCAGCTCAATCAGCTCACGAATGTCCGCGAGGCTGAGATGCTCTCCTCCCGACGAATCAGTCCTTGTCCGTTCCCCTGGGCGAGCAGCACCAGTCGTCACCTGCTCCCCCTCGATGGCCCTCTCTCGCACTGGCATTCTTCGGCCACTGAAGGGCCGACCGACCTGACGTTCCGTTTTTTTCATATGGTTCCTGGGACGTACGTGCTTCTTCCAATTGCGGCGTCCCCCTCCAACTGACCCCCAACCCAAAAGAGAGGCCCCAACCACACGAGACTCGGGAGGTTGAGGCCTATCTTCAAACCAGCTTGAAACCAGCTTGCGCGAACCGCTACCTGGCGGGCGATTGCTTAGATGTCGTACTTATTCGTGGCCTTTGAACCATCCACCAATCCCCACGATCAGGCGATTATTCCTTGCCAACAAACTCGATAATGGCCATCTCCGCGCCATCTCCTTTGCGCGGGCCCAGCTTATAGATGCGCGTG
>JBEIJP010000474.1:0-3199 GCA_040380245.1 Acidobacteriota bacterium
CCGCCGCGCTGGCGCCGTCTGGGTCTGCTGGCGCTCCCGTTGCTGATCCTGGTTCCCTGGGTCTGGAATGGCACGCTCTGGGAGTCGTTGCGCTACGATCCGCAGGGGGGCTTCTCGATCGAGGTGACGTGGCAGGCCTGGGTCTTTGGCGGCTGGAACTACCTGGTGCTCTCGCTGGGCTTGACGGAGCTGGTGCGCAAACTGAAGCGGTACCGCGGGACGCTGCAGGGGATGCAGATCCAATCGGTCCTGGCCTCGGTCATCCTGACGGGCTGGCTGCTCTTCCTGGTCGCCAACGTCCTGCCCCTGCTCGGGCATTACCAGGGACTGCCCTTTACCTCACTGATCATCCTGATGGGGGCGCTGATCTATGGCTACGCGATCAGCAACTTCCAGCTCTTTTCGCTGCAGACGACGCTCGACCAGCTGCGCCTCTTTCCGTTGAGCTACAAGGTGGCGATCGCGGTCGCCTCGACGGGCATTCTCGGGTTTCTGATCGTGCAGGCGCCGGTGGCGATCTGGGTCTTTGGAGGGGAGCGGGACGAATTGGTCCGCTTCATCGTCTTCAGCACGATCTCGGGGATGATCCCGTCCCTGATCCTGGTGCTGGTGATCGTCCGGATCCTGTCGCGGCCGCTGCGGGAGTTGACCGAGCTGGCGCTCTCCGTCTCGAGGGGCAATTACGGGGCGGAGACGGCGATGGTCTCGAATGATGAGCTGGGAGTTCTGGCCTCGAGCTTCAACGTCATGAGCCGCAAGATGGCCGGAGATATCACGCAGCTCAAGCAGATGAACCAGGCGATGATCCAGACAGAGAAGCTGGCGGTGGCGGGGACGATGGCGACGAGCATTGCCCACGAGGTCAACAATCCGCTGGCCTCGATCTCTTCCCTGGTCCAGTCGCTGATGCTGGAGGAGACGGACGAGAAGAAACAGGGAAGACTGCGGCTGATGCTGGGGCAGATCGACCGGATCTCCCGTGTTTCACGTGACCTGATGGAGCTGGCCCGACCGAAGCGGCCGCAATGGCGGGCAACGGACCTCAACCAGGTGATTCGCAAGAGCCTGGAACTGGCGGGTTATGACAAACGCTTCCGGCGGCTGACGATCACGACCGAGCTGGACCACTCGCTGCCCCTGCTGATGCTCGACCCAGACCGGGTGCAGCAGGTGCTGCTCAACCTGCTGCTCAATGCCCGGGACGCCATCGCCGAGGAGCGGGCGGACGGCCGGATCCTGGTCCGGACGCGCCTTGACGACAAGGGGGGGGTGGTCGAGATCGAGGACAATGGCTCGGGAATTCCGCCGGAGATTCTTCCGGTGATCTTCGACCCGTTCTTTACGACCAAGGCGAGGGGACAGGGGACCGGGCTGGGGCTGGCGGTCTGCCTCAACCTGGTGACGGCGATGGGCGGAACGATCACCGCGTCGAACCGCGACGAGGGGGCCCGCTTTCGCCTGCGCTTTCCCGACGCCGCCGGGACTCCCCACGACGAATCTGCCCACGGGGCCAGGAGGAGACAGCTTGATCACCTCACAATCGACCCTGCTGATCGTCGAGGACGAAGACATCATGCGGGGCATCCTCGCCCAGCTGATGACCGAGGCGGGGTTTCGCGTCCTGGAGGCGGCGACGGCCGAGGAGGCGATCGACCTCTTCGCGGCGGAGTCGCCGGCGCTGACGATCACCGACATCGAGCTGGGCGGGATGAACGGGATCGAGCTGCTCGACCGGATCAAGCAGCTCGACAGTGAGGCAATGGTCATCATGATCACCGCCTACTCCTCGGTCGACACCGCCATCGCCGCCCTGCGCAAGGGCGCCTACGACTACATCACCAAGCCCTTCATCAACGAGGACATCCTCCAGACAGCGCGCAACGCCCTGCGGCAGCGCGACCTCTTTCGCGAAAACCGCTACCTGCGGCGCGAGTTGCAGCAACGCTACCACTTCGAGAACATTATCGGACGCTCCGACGCCCTCACCGCGATCTTCCGGTTGGTCGAGAAGATCGCCAACACGACCAGCAGCGTTCTAATCCAGGGAGAGTCGGGGACGGGCAAGGAGCTGATCGCGAGGGCGATCCACTACGGTTCGGCGCGGGCCGACGCGCCATTCGTCGCGATCAACTGCGCCGCCTTGCCGGAGAGTCTGCTCGAATCGGAGCTCTTTGGGTATGTCAAAGGGGCCTTTACGGGAGCCAACTCGAACAAGACGGGGCTCTTCAAGACCGCGGATGGCGGAACACTCTTTCTCGACGAGATCAGCGAGATGCCGGCGAGTCTGCAGGTCAAGCTGCTGCGCGCCCTGCAGGAGCGTGAGTTTCTGCCGCTTGGAACAACGCGCCCGGTCAGCTTCGACGCGCGGTTGATCGCCGCGACCAACCGCAACCTCGAGGAGGAGATCGCCGGGGCCAGATTTCGCGAGGACCTCTACTACCGGCTGAGCGTCTTCAGTCTGACGCTGCCCCCCCTGCGGGAGCGGCGCGAGGACATCCCGCTGCTGATCCGCTTCTTTGTCGAGAAGTACTGTCGGCTGCTCAACGTCCCGCCGAAGACGGTCTCGGAGGAGGCGATGCAGGCGATGATCAACTACGAGTGGCGCGGGAACGTGCGCGAGCTGCAGAACGCCATCGAGCGCTCGGTCACCTTGAGCGACGAGCGGATCGAGCGCAGCCACTTGCCGCAGAAGGTGCTCGAATCGTCGCCGGCCCCCCTCGACCGGACGGACCAGCTCCTCACCTTGGATGAGTTGGAGCGAAGACATATCCTGGGGACACTGCAGCGCGTCGCCGACGACAAGGCGGCGGCGGCGGCGCTGCTGGGAATCGATCTCTCGACGTTGTACCGCAAACTGAAGCGGTACGGAACTTAAGGAACGCGCGTTGGTCGTCGATCGACTGGCGCGCCCACGGTTGGAAGGAGACAGGTGTGGAAGCCTCTTGGAAGAGAGTGGAGCGGGCGCTGTTGAGCGTCTCGGACAAGACGGGACTGGTCGATTTCGCCAAACGGTTGGCGGTGCACGGCGTCGAGTTGATCTCGACGGGGGGGACGGCGAGTCTCCTCCGGCAGAGCGGGCTGACCGTGCGCGACGTCTCGGAGTTGACGGGATTTCCGGAGATGCTCGATGGGCGGGTCAAGACGCTGCACCCGCGTGTACACGGGGGGCTGCTCGGGATCCGGGCGAACGCCGAGCATC
>JBEIJP010000475.1:0-3199 GCA_040380245.1 Acidobacteriota bacterium
CGCGGGCGCCGCGATTGCCTACGCCGGCTTCATCGGCGGCAGCGGCGACGACCAGGGGCGTGGTCTGGCCCTCGACGGCTCGGGCAACGCCTACGTCGTCGGACGCACCGCCTCCGACAGCAGCTCCTTCCCCGAGAGCAACGGCTTTGACCTGACGCTCAACGGTCCATCCGACGGCTTCATCGCCCTCGTCGTCGGCGACGGCCGCTTTCTCAACTATGCGACCTACCTCGGCGGCGCCGCCCAGGACGCAGCGCGGGCCCTCGCCGTCCAGTCACCCGGCGCCGCGGTCGTCACCGGCCTTTCGAGATCCCAGGATGGGAGCTTTCCGGTGCTCACCGGCCCCGCCGTCACCCACAGCGGCGCCAGCGACGCCTTCCACTTCGCCATCGACGCCGATCGCTTCGAGGCCGACCTCTGGCCCCGCCCCGGCGGGAATCGCACCCTCACCCTCGAGGATTGGCAACAGGCAGGGCGCTTCGCCGTCGGTCTCGACACGGTCACGAATCCTACCGAATTCCAACAAGCCGACTGCGCGCCTCGGCCAGGCCTGGGGGATGGAAAGCTCGATCTTCTCGACTGGATCCAGTCCGGCCGATTTGCCGTCGGCGCAGACTCGATCCTCGTCTCCGGCGGGCCGACCTCCCCCAGTGTCGCTTCGCTTCGCGAGACGCGCGGGCGCAACGCCCGTTCGCTCCTCGCCGCTCAGCCGGTCTACGATCCATCATTCAGATCTGTCACCCTCCCCCTGCAGCTCACCGCCCACGGCGGGGAGAACGGACTGACCTTCTCCGTCCAGTTCGACCCGGCCATCCTCGAGTATGCCGGCGTCAGCCCCGGGACGTCCGATCAACACGCTCCCCGGCTCCTCGTCAACGAACGACTCGCCGCCAGGGGGCAGCTGGCAATTGGCGTCGCGCTGCCTCCGCTCGCCACTTTTGCCCCAGGCCCACGCCCGATCGTCTCCCTCCAGTTCCGGGCAAAGTATCCGCTCACGACCCGGCTGACTCTCGGAGACGGCCTCCTCCCACTCGCCCTCGCCGATGCCTACGCCGCCCCGCTTCCCATCAAAGGCGCAACCGTCCTCCTCTCCCCACCAGAGAACCTCGCCCGACATCACCCCTCCCGCCCGGATTCCGAGTAACGCGGCAGCCGTCGCCGACGACTGCCCCCCCCCATTTTTCGATCTCGAAAAATAATGTGGTCTGATTTCCCGAAAAGTATCGATATAGAGAATGAGGGGCGACAGGGCACAACAGCACCGCCCGCTCCTCGTCAGCTTGTCAACCTTGCTCAAACGGATAAACGATTCCCTATTTTGGCGCAATGATTCACCCGATTACCCGGATCTCTGTTCTGCTGGTCCTCTCCTTGCTTATCCAACTGACCGTCACGGCGCAGATCGGCGGAACGACCCGTTATGTCTACGACAATAAAGGCCAGTTACGCGCCGTCATCATTCCCAATGGCGAGGCCGCCGTCTACGAATATGATCCGGCGGGTAACTTCACGGCCATCCGCCGCCTGACAGCAACCGACTTTGAGTTGATCGAGTTCACTCCGCGCGAAGGCGCCATCGGCACACCGGTGACGATTTACGGCGTCGGGCTCAAGGAGGAGGTCAGCAACGTCTCCTTCAACGGCGTCAGCGCCCAGATCACCAGCCAGACTCAGACCTCGGTCGTCGCGACAGTTCCCGTCGGCGCGTCGACCGGGCCGATCTCGGTGACCACGCCCCGTGGAACGCGCACCACCAGCAACAACTTCACCGTCAAGGGGGTCCGGGTCACGCCGGAAGCGCCGACCGTCTCCTCCGGCAGAACCCTCCAGTTCACCGCCAATGTGGCCGGCCTCCTCGATCCCAGCGTCGTCTGGAGCGTCAACACGTTCGTTGGCGGCAATAATGCCGTCGGGACGATCAGCCCTGACGGACTCTATACCGCACCGGATCTGTTGAGTGGCCCGACGACCCAATTCATCGTCAAGGCGACGAGCGTCTCTGAACCATCCCTCTTTGGTGAGGCACAGGTGACGATCCCTGGCCAGGGCGGCGGCAACGAGTTTCTGGCCCGGGCCGTCTCTGTTCGCTACGGGACTCCCCAGAACATTGCGTCCACCTTCGCTCCCGCCCGCGCCGTCTCCGTTCGATACGGGACGCCGCCAAACAATCCCCTGGCCTACGTCAGCGGCAATCTCGTCTCGGTGCGCTACGGCACACCTCCCAACAACCCGTTGGCTTATGTCAGCGGCAATCTCGTCTCGGTGCGGTATGGATCACCACCGAACATCGTCACAGCCCCATTCAATACCAGAGTCTCTGTCTCCGCCGGGCCAGTCGTCTCCTTGATCACGCCGGCCACGATCTCCAAAGGTGCAACTGTCAGCATTACCGTCAGCGGCCTCAACCTGATCGGCGCCAGCAGGATTCTGTTGATCAAGGAAGATGGCACCGTCGAATCGACAATTACCGTCTCTAATATCGTCGTCAACAGTGGCGGGACATCCCTCACCGCCAGTGTCGCGGTGGACGCCTCGACTACGACCGGACGTCGAGTCGTCTCCATCCTCGCGAACACTGGGCGAACGCCATTGAACGAAGCTGGCGCCAATACCATCGAGATCATCCCCTGACATCAGCGACGTAAAGAAATGAAGCAGAAGGAGAATCGATCAATGTTCAACCTCTACGAAAAACCCTCCGCACAGAAGCACTTCATCCTGGAGTCATTGACAAGGCTGGCTTTTCTCGGCTCGCTGGTTGTCTGCTCTGTTGTCACGTCACTGGCCCAGGGAAGCTTCAACAGTGGCTCAACTGGGGCGGATGGGGCTTTTGCACCAACTCAAGACGTGGTTGTTCAAGTGCCACCAAGTGGGGTTCTCAACTATACGACAGTTAATATTCCGAATGGGGTCAATGTCAGGTTTACTCCAAATGCGACGAACACACCTGTCACAATCCTTGCAACAGGTAACGTAACAATATCTGGACTACTGATAGTTGATGGAAATAACAATAATAGAATTCTCGGCGGCTTGGGAGGGCCTGGCGGTTTCAGAGGGGGTAACGGTGGTGCCTTTTTTGACGATCCAAATGGCAGATCCGGAGATGGACCTGGTGGTGGCACTGGCGGTAAGGTAGGCTCTGATCTTTTAAACCCGAGAGGTGGAGGCGGTGGTGGCTATCTTCAACCTGGAAACC
>JBEIJP010000476.1:0-3198 GCA_040380245.1 Acidobacteriota bacterium
CCTTTGACGCGGCGACCTGTATCGGCTGCGGCGCTTGTGTCGCAGCTTGTAAGAACAGCTCGGCGATGCTCTTCGTCTCCGCCAAGGTCTCACACCTCAGCCTGCTGCCACAGGGGAAAGTCGAGGAGAAGCGGCGCGTGCTCGACATGGTGGCCCGAATGGACGAAGAGGGCTTTGGCAACTGTACCAATACCGGGTCTTGCGAGGCGGCCTGTCCGAAGGGGATCTCCCTCGACAATATTGCCCGGCTCAATCGACTCTACCTCAAGTCCCTGGTGACGACGAAAGTCAATTGAGGGTCATTTTTTGAAAGATGCGTTGTGCCGATGGACAGCGCCGGGACGTTCTCCCGTCACCTGTCCATCGCGCACGACGGCTTGACCGTTGACGAAGACGTGAACGACCCCCTCGGGTTCGAGCTGAGGCTCGAGCATGGTCGATCGATCGAGAACTTTCTCCGCGTCAAAAACGACGAGATCGGCCTTCATTCCCTTCCGCAAACTCCCCCGATCATTCAGCGAGAGCCGCGCCGCAGGCAGCTCCGTCATCTTGTGGATGGCTGCTTCGAGCGACATCCACTTCCCTTCCCGAACATATCGACCGAGGACGCGGGGAAAGGTTCCAGCCCCACGAGGATGCCGCCCCCCCAGTCCCCCGATCCCGCCGTCGCTGGAGACCATGACCCAGGGTTGTGTCATGAAGGTTCGGATGTCGGCCTCGGTCATCGAACGGCAGACGACACCGGCGCCGCCATCGCGAACGATGGCGATATAGGCCTCAACGGGATCTGTTCCGCGCTGCCTGGCCACGGCGTCAAGCGTCTTACCCTCATAATCAGGGTGGGCGCGACAGCTGGTGATGAGGATATTGCCGGCCCCACCGACATCGTCAAGGCCGCGGCGAACCGCGACCGGGTCCTCGTGGCGGCGCGATGGGACCAGCACCGTGATCGACGAGGCCCAGGCATCATAGGGGTAACAGTCGGCGGTGACGTCCAAACCGTCGCGGCGGGCTTCATCGATGAGGGCCGAGGCCTCTCCCGCCTTTCCCCAAACACCCACCGTACCGAGTTTGATGTGGGAGATTTGAACCGGGAGAGCCGCTTCGCGCCCAATCCGGATGGCCTCCCGAAAGGCGTCCATGACGGCATCAGCCTCATCACGGACGTGGCTCATGTAGATTCCCCGGAATCGGGCCGCAACGCGGGCGAGGGTGATCACCTCTTCGGTCGTCGCGGGGTTTCCCATATCGTACTCCAACCCGGAAGAGAGGCCAACGGCGCCCTCCCGCATTCCCTGCTCGACCAGCTGCGCCATCCGTGTGATCTCTTCGGGCGTCGCGGGGCGACGAAAATCTTTCCCCATCACTTCTCTTCTGACAGTAGCGTGACCGACAAATGCCAGGAGGTTGGGAGCGAGCCTCTTCTCCTGCGCCCAGGCGAGGTACTGAGCTACTGGCCAAGGGGAACTACCGTCGGGTCCCACCGCCAACGTGGTGATTCCCTGGAGGATCTGGGTGCGGGCGGTGGGGTCCTCGGCCAGGCCCCGATCGGAGTGGTTGTGAATATCGATGAAGCCGGGGGCGACGACCAGGCCCTTAGCCTCCAGGATCGACTCGCCCCGTCGCGGACGCAGTCGCGGCGCCACCTCGACAATCCGGTCCCCGACGATCCGCAGATCGGCGATCCGGCCCGGCTCGCCTGAACCATCCACCACCAGCCCACCTCGAATCAAGAGACGGTTGGGAGTGGTTCGTGGCTGCGCTTCCATCGAGGGCGCAATCAGACAGATCAGTGAGAGCAACAAGAGTCCACCAATCCAGACGCTGCGCAGATCCGTTCTACCTCTCATGTCGATACCTCCTCGTTGCGAGCCAATTGGTCGTGCGTTCTTTCCATCGCCAGTGCGTTGACGGGGATCCCACAGAACGGGCCGTATGATAATCGCTCTGCGGCAGGAGGTCCAGTCCGCCAGGCTCCTGCGATTCATCCCAACGCGGCCGGTTCCTTCTGGCTCCAGGGTGCGGGGATCGATCCCTGCTTGATTGCTGCTGGCGAGCGTGTTATTCCACCAGAGGGGAGAACTCCCGACCGCGAGGCGGCCGGACAACTTCCTCGCGAGTTTCCGACAGAAAGAAACGCCCGGAGATTGAACCCAGATGAAGAAGAGTTTATTGGAGAGGCGCTGGCGTCGCCTGCGTCGAGAGCTGGGCAGACTCGCCGTGTTGTTGAGCGTCCCACTGCTGACGGCCTGCCAGCCTGGGCAGGGCGCGGAGAAGAACCTGCGGCTTTCTGGAACTGTCGAGGCACAAGAGATCCGGGTCGGTTCGAAAGCAGGGGGTCGGGTGGCGGAGGTGCTGGCCCGCGAAGGTCAATGGGTCGAGAGGGGGGCGCCGATCGTCCGCTTCGAGACCAACGAATTGACAACCCTTCTCGAGCAGGCGGAAGCTCGCGTCGAGCAGCACCGGATCCGATTGGAGCGGTTGACGAGGGGTGCGCGAGTGGAGGAGATCTCGATCGCTCGAGCTGGGACGGAGGCCGCGAAAGCGGGATACGACGCCATCCGGACATGGCCTCGTCCAGAGGAGATCGCGCAGGCCGAAGCCGCGCTGACGGCCGCCGAGGCCGAAGCGGGTAGCGCTCGAGCCAGCTTCACCCGCCTGGAACGGCTCCACCGGAGTGGGGATATCTCGCAGCAGGAGTTCGACGCGGCCCGCTTTCGACTTGACCAGGCGACAGCCCGTCGACGCCAGGAGGAGAGCCGCCTGACCCTCCTCCGCAACGGTGCCCGCGCGGAGGAGCTGCGGGGTGCCGCGGAGCGGTACCAGCAGGCCAGGGAGTCAGAACGGTTGGTGCGCAGCGGGCCCCGCTCGGAAGAGATCCGCGAGGCGCGCGCTCAACTGGCCGAGGCCGAGGCCCGTGCCTCCCAGATTCGGGTCCAGCTCGGAGAGGGCCAGGTCACCGCCCCTGTTCGCGCGCTCGTCGAGGTCCTCTCGGTCCGACCGGGGGACCTTCTCCAACCGGGGCAGGTCGTGGCTCGCCTGCTCGAGGCCGACCAGACCTGGGTTCGCGTCTACCTCCCAGAGCCAAGCCTGGGGCTTGCCCGCATCGGTCAGGCCGTCGAGATCCGAGTCGACAGCTTGGAAGGTCGCCGTTTCCCTGGCCAGATCGAGCAGATCAACAGCCAGGGAGAGTTCACC
>JBEIJP010000477.1:0-3197 GCA_040380245.1 Acidobacteriota bacterium
CGACGACCAACACCATCGTCCAAGCATTGTTGAGATAACATCCAGCCACCGTCGCCCATCCGTTAAGGCCAAGGAGGCTGGCCAGCCCCAATGCCAGCAGGGTCTGAAGACCCAACATCGGAGAGAAGCCGACCGCGACACCCAACGCGAAGGCCAGGGCGATCCGCTCCGGCGGCTCTCCCCCCTGCAACCAACTCTGCAAGAGAGCTTGTCGTCTGCTCACCGCTTCCTGATCTCCCCAACGAGCCTCCCTGCTAGCGGCTGGCGGGCTCCAATCGAACCTGACGGATCACCACTTTCTCAGCGACTTTCTGGGTCCTCGGGTCGCTGGGCGCCTCAGAGATCTTCTCGACCGTCTCGATGCCCTCAATCACCTCCCCAAAGACCGTGTACTGCCCATCCCACTCCGGATGGGGCATGAGCGAGATGAAGAACTGGCTGGTCGCGCTGTTGACATCTCCCCCCCGACGAGCCGCTCCAACCGTGCCGCGGACAAAAGGTCGCGTATTGAACTCAGCCTGGACTGTCGGTTGTCCGGGCATCCCCATGCCCCAGAGGCTCGGGTCGCCGCTGCGGGTCTGCGGATCACCTCCCTGAATCAGATTGCCTGGGATCGTCCGATGAAACCCGAGCCCGTCGTAGAACTTCTCCTGGGCCAGCTGCTTGAAGTGGGCAACGTGGCGGGGCGCGACATCCGGGAAGAAGCGGATCCGGATCTTGCCCAGATCCGTCTCGATCACGGCATCCTGCGAGTCGACCACCGTCGGATCCGGTGTCGCCAGCGGCGCCGGTGTCGGCGACGGCGTCGGCGTGGCGGACTGTTCCGCCAGATCCGCCGGCTTGGGCGAGCACCCGGTCGCCAGTCCAATTCCAACCAACACCCACGCTCCCCAACCCCAGTTCCTCTGTCTTCTCGGCATCTTTCCCCTCGCTCCTTCCACTGATTGTTCTGATCCTGCTTCGGATGGTCAGACCGATCCCCGGTCAGAGCTTCTTCCGCAGCAGTTCGTTGACCGCTTTCGGGTTGGCCTTGCCCTGGGTGGCCTTCATCACCTGGCCAACAAAGAAGGCCAGAAGCGCCGTCTTCCCGGCCCGATACGCTTCGACTTCCCGGGGATTGGCGACCAGCACCTGATCGATGATCGATTCAATCGCCGCCTGATCACTGATCTGGACCAGGCCCTTTCGTTCAATGATCCGGGCGGGAGTTTCGCCTGTCTCCATCATCTCGACGAGGACTTCCTTGGCAATCTTCCCTGAGATCGTTCCGTCGTCGATCAATCGGAGCAGCGCCCCCAGATCCTCAGGCGTCACCGGGGAAGCGTCGATCTCTCGCCCTGCGGCCCGTAACTCCCGCAACAACTCGGTCAGGATCCAATTGGCCGCCGCCCGCGGATTCCCCGCCGCCGCCGCCGCTGCCTCGAAATAGTCTGCGAGATCGCGCTGCGCCGTCAAGGTCCCCGCCTCTTCCGCCCCCATCCCGTAGGCTCCGATGAAGCGTTGCCGACGAGCTTCTGGCAATTCGGGAAGGGACGCCCGGGTTCGCGCGATCCAATCCTCGCTCACTTCGAGGGGGGGCAGATCCGGATCCGGAAAATAGCGGTAGTCGTGCGCGTCCTCCTTCGTGCGCATCGTGTAGGTCCGATTCTCGCGCTCACTCCACAGTCGGGTCTCCTGCACGATCACGCCACCCGTCTCGCGGACAGTGATCTGTCGGTCAATTTCGTAATCGATCGCCTTCTGGAGAAAGCGCAGTGAATTGACATTCTTGATTTCGACCTTCGTCCCCAGCGCCGACTCGCCGCGGGGCCGGACCGAGACGTTGGCGTCACAACGCAGGTTGCCTTCCTCCATGTTGCCGTCACAGACCCCAACATACTGCAGGGTGCGACGGAGGAAACTGACATAGTCGTAGGCTTCCCAACTGGTTCGAAAATCGGGTTCGCTGACGATCTCGAGAAGGGGGGTTCCGGCGCGATTGAGATCGATGTGCGTCTTCTCCGGGTGGCCAATGTCGTGAACGGACTTTCCCGCGTCCTCCTCGATGTGCGCTCGTGTAATCCCGAAGCGCTTGTATTGCCACTCGATCGCCCGGCCGCCGTCATCGCGCTCACTCGTCAGAATCTCGACCTGTCCCTGCTCGGAGAAGGGACGATCGTACTGAGAGATCTGATACCCCTTGGGGAGGTCTGGATAGAAGTAGTTCTTGCGGGCAAAGATGGAACGTGGATTGATCCGCAGCCCAAGCGCCAGCGCCGCTTTTCCCGCGCAGACGACCACTTGCCGATTGAGAACCGGCAAGGCCCCTGGCAGCCCAAGGCAGACCGGACAGGTGTTGTCGTTCGGATCCCGTCCAAAGGCCGTCGAACAGGCACAGAAGATCTTCGACTCAGTATTGAGCTGGGCGTGTACCTCCAGCCCGATAACAGCTTCCCATCCCGCTTTCACTTCGGGTCTCCTCCCCTCTCCCGCTCGACTTGGTCTCACGTTCGCCAAATGAGCGGCGATTATACCACGCAATTCCGGGCCTGTTTCCGCCTCAACACTCGCGCCGCGTCACAAGCGAAGAGGCCGGATCCACCACCCGACCTCCACCCTCATCCGATACTGGCTTGAATGAGCCGTGTGACAACGACGCCCTGCCCACTCACTTCCTGCCGCCAGATATCGTCCGTCGCCCGACACAGTAGAGATACTTGTCCGTCCGCACCAGGAGCTGCCCATCCGAGACGGCAATCGTGCTCAGACAGTATCCATCGACCTGGTTCTCCGCGAGGAGTTCGAACCTCGGGCCGGCACGAAAGACCACCGTCACGCCATCTTCGTTGGTAACATAGATCTTGCCATCCGCGAGGATGGGAGAGGCGCTGTACGTCCCCGGCCTGAGCCGTTGCGGGCCATAGACGACTTCACCTGTCTTCATCTCGTGCACAAAGAGGGCGCCATTCTCCCGGACCAGATAGATATACTGGCCATCGGTGACGGGTGTTGCCACATCGGGCCCATTCGGCGTGGTCCAGGCAACGTGGCTCTGGCTGACATCGCCTCGGCCGCCGGTCCGCACCGCCAGATACGGGTTGCTGCGACTTCCAGCGAAGACCATGCCGTCCCCGATCACCGGCGAATTGACGATCCGATTGAACGGGATGTTCTGCGGATTGAGCCCATAGGCCCGCCAGACCTCCAGACCATCGGCC
>JBEIJP010000478.1:0-3193 GCA_040380245.1 Acidobacteriota bacterium
ATGGTCTGTTCTGTCGAAGATGGTTCTGTTCTGTCGAAGATGGTTCTATTCTGTCGAAGTTGGTTCTAAAGATGGGTCAATCAGCCATCGCCATTGGTCTCCAGCCAACAGCATCACGCCCTGATCCCTGGCCAACGGCTCGACTCCGTCTTGACTCAGTCAGGTACACGCGTTCATACAGAGGTCCATACAAAGGTCCATACTGAGGGCCAAAGCAACGCACGGGAAAGCAGGATTGAAGAGCAGAGGGCGAAAGGCGAAAGAGGAGCGTATCAGAACCTCGGAACAACCGTCCATCAACCGAATTCTCCATCAGATCGAATCGATCAAGAAAAAGGAAAGACCGGCTATGCAGCAACTACTCACCGCGAGTTTGAGATTTCTGGCAATTCTCTTGCCGGGACGATTTCTCCCGTCCCTCTCCCTGAGAAATGGGATCGTTCGAATGTTGACCGTGGGAAGCGTCAGCTTTCTGGTATGGAGCGGGTCCATCTTGACGACCTTCGCCCAGGCCACGGAAGGCGGTGGCCACTCCGCCGGAGGAGAGGCCAACCTGCAGTTGCCGGATCTGTCGACTGTCTCGTTCGTCGGTGGCATCAATGGGCATACACTGCTCCTCGGCGGACTCCTGATCTGCGCCCTCGGGCTGCTCTTCGGACTGACCATCTACCAACAACTCAAGAAGCTGCCAGTCCACCGCTCGATGCGTGAGATCTCCGAACTGATCTACGAGACCTGCAAGACCTACCTCATCACGCAAGGGAAGTTCATCTTTCTGCTCTGGATCTTCATCGCCGCCATCATCGCCCTCTACTTCGGCGGGCTGCTCCACTTCGAAGTATCCCGGGTGCTGATCATCCTCTTCTTCAGCGTCGTCGGAATTTTGGGGAGCTACGGGGTGGCCTGGTTTGGAATTCGCGTCAACACCTTCGCCAATTCCCGCACCGCCTTCGCCAGTCTGGAGGGGCGGCCCTACCCCCTCTACTCGATCCCCCTGCGGGCGGGGATGAGCATCGGAATGCTGTTGATCAGCGTTGAGCTGCTCATCATGCTGATCATTCTGCTCTTTGTGCCCGGGGAGTACGCGGGGGCCTGCTTCATCGGTTTCGCGATCGGGGAGTCCCTCGGAGCGGCGGCGCTGCGAATCGCCGGCGGCATCTTCACCAAGATCGCCGACATCGGTTCCGACCTGATGAAGATCGTCTTTGGCATCAAGGAGGACGACGCCCGGAACCCCGGGGTCATCGCCGACTGTACGGGAGACAACGCCGGAGATTCGGTCGGCCCCAGCGCGGACGGGTTCGAGACCTACGGGGTGACGGGAGTGGCGCTCATCTCGTTCATCCTGCTGGCCGTCTCCAATCCGACGATTCAAGTACAGCTGCTCGTCTGGATCTTCGTTATGCGCATCGTCATGATCCTGGCCTCGGCCGGATCCTACTTCCTCAACGAGGCGATGACGCGGGCCAAGTACAGCCAGGCCCAATCGATGAACTTCGAGCATCCGTTGACCACGCTGGTCATCCTCACGTCGGTCGTCTCCGTCATTCTGACCTTCGTCGTTTCGTGGGTGATCATTCCGGATTTGGGAGGAAACACCACCCTCTGGTGGCAGCTGGCGATCATCATTTCGTGCGGAACGGCCGCGGGCGCGATCATTCCGGAACTGGTCAAGGTCTTCACCTCGACCAACTCGCGCCACGTGAGCGAGGTGGTCACCGCCTCCAAGCAGGGCGGCTCGTCCCTCAACATCCTCTCGGGCCTGGTGGCCGGGAACTTCTCGTCCTACTGGCTGGGGATCGGCATCACCGTGCTGATGGCGATCGCGTACTTTGTCAGCCTGCAGGGACTGGGAGCGCTGATGGTCGCGCCGGCCGTCTTCGCTTTCGGACTGGTCGCGTTTGGGTTCCTCGGGATGGGCCCGGTGACCATCGCCGTCGACTCCTATGGTCCCGTAACGGACAACGCGCAGTCGGTCTACGAACTCTCCCTGATCGAACAGATCCCTGGGATCGAGAAGGAGGTCAGGAAGGACTTCCAGATTGAGGTGCAGTTTGACCGGGCGAAGCACCTCCTCGAAGAGAACGATGGGGCCGGGAACACCTTCAAGGCGACCGCCAAGCCGGTTCTGATCGGAACGGCGGTGGTCGGGGCCACCACCATGATCTTCTCGATCATCATGGCCCTTACCGATGGGCTGCAGTCGAACGTCGACAAGCTCTCCCTCCTGCACGCGCCCTTTGTGCTTGGACTGATCGTCGGCGGCGCCGTCATCTACTGGTTCACCGGAGCTTCGATTCAGGCGGTCGTCACGGGAGCCTACCGGGCAGTCGAGTACATTCGCGACCACATCCGTCTGGACGGCGCCGAAAAGGCCTCCGTCACCGACAGCAAGCGGGTCGTCGAGATCTGTACCCAGTATGCGCAGAAGGGGATGTTCAATATCTTCCTGACGATCTTCTTCTCGTCGCTGGCCTTCGCCTTCGTCGAGGAGTACTTCTTCATCGGCTACCTGATCTCGATCGCGATCTTCGGTCTCTACCAGGCGATCTTCATGGCCAACGCCGGCGGTGCCTGGGACAATGCCAAGAAGGTGGTCGAAGTCGAGCTGAAACAGAAGGGAACGCCGCTCCACGAGGCCTGCGTCGTCGGAGACACCGTCGGAGATCCTTTCAAGGACACCTCATCGGTGGCGCTCAACCCGGTCATCAAGTTTACGACGCTCTTCGGACTGCTCGCCGTCGAGTTGGCAGTGCTGCTGCGGAGCACCAGTGAGAACGGAGCCACCATCAGCCACCTGCTGGCGGGCGCCTTCTTCCTGATCTCCCTCTTCTTCGTCTACCGCTCCTTCTATGGAATGCGAATCACGGAGAAGAAGTAACACAAGGGTTGGCGGGATACCTCGTACGCCTTGGCAACAAGGGGGGAAGGCAAGAATCCCCTCTTGTCTTCCCTGAGGGCCGATTGTAGACTCGATTGGGTCGGATCACCTTTCCAGGCGGGAACCCTGCCACGGTTGGCCAAGTCGGTCTTGCACTCCCAACCCGCACAGCTCCTGTGTACGAAGGCGAACGGTGAGAAGGGCGAAAAGGCACGTCAGAAGTCAGGCGAACAACGGTGAGTGACCAGAGATTCGTGAGATTCGTGAGATTCGTGAGATTCGTGAAATTCGAAGGAGAATCGATCGGGATCG
>JBEIJP010000479.1:0-3191 GCA_040380245.1 Acidobacteriota bacterium
CCACGGTCGTCGGCAGCCTCCCGTGCGCGCTGCTCAACCGCAGTCTGTTCGCCGACGCCGACGACGATGCGCTTGCCCTCCTCGTGCCGGTGCTGGCGGTCGAGGCGGCGTGGGCGGCCGTGCCGCTGACGCTCTACCTCGGGAGCGGCGGCAAAGCCAACACGCTGCGCGGGGATGGGCGGCTGGCGTCGACTGCGCCAGCCACAGATCAACCCGACCGCTTCACCTATGACCCCGCCGACCCGGTCCCCTCCCTCGGGGGCAACGTCTGCTGCACCGGCAATGCCATCGCCGGCGGCGCTTTCGATCAGCGACGGATCGAGGAGCGACCCGACGTCCTCGTCTATTCGACCGAACCGCTCACCGAGGGGATCGAGGTCAGCGGGCCGATCGAGGTGACGATCTTCGTCTCCTCCGATGCCAGGGACACCGACTTCACGGTCAAACTGATCGATGTCGAGCCCGATGGCAGAGCCTTCAACCTCGACGAGACGATCCAGCGGATGCGCTACCGGAATGGCTACGATCGACCAGTCGTCTGGATGGAGCCCGGAAAGGTCGCCAAAGTGACCTTCCAACCCCTCACGACCAGCAACTTCTTCAAAGCGGGCCACCGAATCCGCATCGAGATCTCGAGCAGCAACTTTCCCCGCTTCGATCGCAACCTCAACACGGGCGGGCGCAACTATGACGAATCGAAAGGGGTCGTCGCGCGCAACGCCGTCCACCACTCCGCGCAGTACCCGTCGGCCATCACCCTCCCAGTCGTCCGCAAGTGAGCCGTTGAGGAGGGAGAGCTCTCACGGCCAACGACCAGGCGGAGGCGTTCGCAGGGGCGGCCTCTTCTGATGCGGACGACTGGTCGAGAGACGACTACTCCGCTGCTCCAATCGATCGTCGCGGCAGAAGAGGAAGGGAAACTCTTGCATTTGCTGCGAAGATCGACTATCTCTCTTCGCGTGAACTGACCCACCTGCGGAATTGGCCTCGCGGAGGCCGAGAACAGATCCAGTATCTATTCAGTTGTTGTCCAGTATTCGAAGTGAGGCGTGAAAAGCCATACGACGCCCCGATCCGCACACGTCCCCGGCCAGTGGTTGACCACTGAGCTGGACGCGGTGTGGGGGAGAGTCGTCGATGAATGACGGAATCGTACCCGAGAATATCGAGGTATCGAGAATATACCCTTAGAATTAAGTCAAGGAGACCAACCATGAAGCATTGCCTGGATGGGGGGACCTGGTCGCAGACCAGGTCCTCGGTGTGTATGGCTGGCCAGATCTTACTGGCCGCAGTCCTGATCACTCTGAGTGCCACGGCGCAGATCAAATCGAGCACGATCACCGGATTGGTGACCGATGCGACGGGGGCGGTCATTCCCGGGGCGACGGTGACCGTCGTCAATGAAGAGACCAACATCACGACCGGGGTGACGACCGATACGACCGGCGGATTCACCGTGCCGTATCTCGCGCCCGGAACCTACCGAGTGCAGGTGGAGAAGAACAACGCCGGGTTCTCGAAGGCGGTGCGGACCGGCATCCAGGTCTCGACGGCGCAGACCGTGCGGATCGAGATCGCGCTCCAGGCGGGAGGGGCGACGGAGACGGTGACGGTGACCGCCGACGCGGCGACGCTTCAGACGACCAACGCGACGGTTGGCGGAGCCGTCAATGAGCGGGTGATTCAGACCCTTCCCAACATCAACCATAACCCCTTCAACTATGTCGCGCTGCAGGCGGGCGTCACCCCGCGCGGCGCCTTCAACAACACACAGAGCACGACCTCTTTCGGAATCGGGATCGATGGTCGCCGTCAGGCTTCGGCGATCGGGATCAATGGCGGATCGGCCTTCTCGAACGATATTCAGCTGGACGGAGTCAGCGTACAGGGATCGGCCTGGAACGAAGTGGCGGTGCTGCCCAACCAGGACGCGCTCCAGGAGGTGCGGACGATCACCAACAACTACTCGGCCGAGTATGGCCGCGCGCAGGGGGTCGTCATCTTTACGACCAAGGGCGGCAGCAACGACTATCACGGCACCGCCTTCTGGCGAATCCGCAACGAAGCGCTCAACGCCAACTCCTTCACCAACAACGCCCAGAACATCGGCCGCGGCCCCTTCAAGTCCCACACCTACGGCGGCACCTTTGGCGGGCGGATCATCCGCGACCGTGCCTTCTTCTTCGCCAGCTACGAGGGGCTCGAATTCAACCGCAACTATGACTACCTCAAAACTGTGCCGACGGCCCGGGAGCGGGTTGGCGACTTCAGTGAGACCTATGTCAATGTCGGCGGCCGAGCGGTCCCAATCAAGCTCTTCGACCCCTTCAGCGCGACCAGGATCGGGACGACCTCCCAATATAATCGGACCCCGTTTGCGACGACGACCACGCCTGACGGGCTGGTTCGCACCGCCCCGCTGCCGGCCAACCGGCTCAACGCCGCTGGTCTGAAGCTGCTCCAATCATATCCACTGCCGAACCGCCCTCCCAACGACATCTTCAACGTCAACAACTTCTTCTATCGCGGTCTGCAGCAGTTTTCGAAGAACAATATCAACTCGCGCGTCGACTACAACTGGCGCAGCCACAACTTCTACGCCACGGGCGGGATCCAGCTCGGCAACATCCTGACGCCGCGTTCGTGGGGCGGAGACAACCCGTTCTACAGCCGGAATGAGTTTGTCGGAAACCAGCAGCCGGACAAGAACCCCTACATCTCAATTGGCGACACCTGGTCGATCTCGCCCAATCTGGTGCTCGACATTCGCTATGGACTGAATCGGATCAAGAGCGACAACGAGGTCGACCTCTTCCCAGACTTCAACTACGATCCCTTCGGCATCCCAAGATCGATTCTCGCGCTCGACCAGACGGGCGGCGCGATGCCGTTCTTCGGTCCGGGACGAGTCAGCAATCTCAATGAAGGAACCTTCCTCCACAAACGGGAGCGGCAGACCAACTCGGATTTCAACGGGAGCATGACCTGGACCCGCGGAAAATGGACGCACAAGTTTGGCGGAACCTACCGGGTGCTCCTCTCGAACTATACCGATCTGGCGGACTCCTTCTTCATCCAGACGGGAGAGCAATATACGCGGGCGAACATCAACGCCGACGGATCGACGACCGGTCTCCCGGCGACGCCGGACGCGTCGTTCAATGGTTTGGGGATGGCCTCGATCGCAC
>JBEIJP010000480.1:0-3191 GCA_040380245.1 Acidobacteriota bacterium
CGGCACACTCCAGCCGGCGCTCGCCGCCCGGTGGGGACTCTCCCCCGAAGTGGTCATCTCAACGGGTGGCGGGGACAACATGATGGGGGCGATCGGGACGGGAAACGTGCGCCCCGGAGTCGTCACAGTCAGCCTCGGAACTTCCGGCACCATCTATGCGTGCAGTGCGGAGCCGGTGATCGATCCCAAGGGCGAGGTCGCCGCCTTCTGCGACTCGACGGGTCGGTGGCTGCCGCTCGTCTGCACGCTCAATGTGACGGTGGCGACCGAGATGGTCCGGCGCCGCTTCGGCCTCTCCCACGACGCGCTGGCGGCGGAGGCGGCCGGGGTACCGGCGGGCAACGACGGACTGCTCCTCCTCCCCTTCTTCGAGGGGGAACGGACGCCGGATGTCCCGGATGGGACTGGCGTCTATTTTGGTCTGCGCGAGAAGACCTACTCGATCGGCCACTTCGCCCGGGCAGCGATGGAGGGGACGACCCTCGGGCTTGGGTATGGCCTTGATCGCTTGCGGGAGCTCGGCATCGCTCCACGCGAGATCCGGGCGACGGGGGGCGGAGCGAAGAGCCCGGTCTGGCGCCAGATCCTGGCCGACATCTTCGGCGCCGAGGTGGTCTGCCTCGTGCAAGAGGAGGGGGCAGCCTTGGGGGCAGCCCTGCAGGCGCTCTGGGTCTGGGAGAAGGCACGGGGAACGACAGCGGCCTCGATCGAGTCCATCTGTGACCGCTACGTCCAGCTGGAGGAGTCGACCCGGACCAGGCCCAATCCAGCCCACGAAGCCGTCTACCAACAGATGCAGACGCTCCACAACCGGGTCGTGGCGGACCTTGCTCCTTCGTTTGCCCTGCACCGGGCGTTGATTGCCTGAGCGGATCCGACGGTCCATCCCCCCTGAAATGCCTATGCCAAAGATCCTGACCTCTCCCGACCTCTCGCGCTGGTTCGTGCCAGCCGCCAGCCTCTTTCTCTTTGTTGCCGCCTGCGGTCTTCCCTGTCTCGAAGTAGAGAAAGAGGGACGGGTGGTCTGGTATGGCTACAGTGTACTGCTGATGGGCTGGATGGCGGTGCTGGTCGGACAACTGGCCTGGCTGGCCAACCCGCTCTGGTTGGCTGGGATGTTCTGCTTCGTCTTCCGGCGCTGGACCCTCTCGCTGGGTTTTGCCCTGCTGGGGCTGCTGCTGGCGGCGAGCAGCCTTCTCTTCTACAGATGGGATGGGGCGGGGATTCCCGTCGGGGTCGATGAAGGGGTCGTCGCCGTCCACCAGTTACGGGTTGGCGCGTATGTCTGGCTGAGCAGCCAGCTGGTCCTCTTTGTCGGCGCGGCGCACCTGCGACGACGCGCCCATCGCGGTCAGCCGATCTGAGCTCTCCCGTCGCGTCGCGTCACGGAAAGGTGAGGACGACGCGCCCGGTGAGGTGTCCGGCCCCCATCTCCCGCAGTACCCGGTCGACCTCCTCGAAGGGAGCAGGCTCGACGTGGCAACGCAATCCCCCCCGCGCGGCGAGGTCGAGGACCTCGCGCAGTTCCTGCCGGGTCCCGACCGCCGAAGCGACAATCCGGAACTCTCCGGCGACCATGGCGACGGAGGAGAGGGCCATCGGCTCCGGCGCCATCCCCACCATCGAGAGGGTTCCCCCACGACGCAGCGAGCGCAGTGCCGTCTCATAGGCCGCACGGCTGCCGGCCGTGACCAGGGCGACGTGGGCCCCGCCGAGTTGCCGAATCTGCTTCGGGATCGGGGCAGTCGACTCCTGCCCGGCGAGCAGCGTATGGGCGGCCCCACAAGCGCGGGCGAGGGCCAGCTTCTCCTCTGTCAGATCGACGGTAATGACTTCGACCCCTTGCGCGACGGCCAGTTGGATCGCCAGATGGCCCAGCCCCCCGACGCCAAAGAGGGCCAGCCGTTCACCGGGTGCAATGCCGGACCGACGCAGCGCCGCATAGACGGTCAATCCCGCGCAGAAGAGCGGAGCCGCCTCGACGAAGCCGAGGTTGTCCGGAATCCGAATGGTGTGGCTCGCCGGGGCCTTGAGGTACTCGGCATACCCCCCATCGACCGTCACCCCGGTGATCTGCTGGCGGAGGCAGAGCGTCTCGCGTCCCGCCAGGCAGTACTCACACGCGCCGCAGGTCGAGTGGAGCCAGGGCACACCGACTCGATCGCCGGGGGCGAGCGGAGGATCCCCCAGCTCTCCCGGGCCGCACGCCACCACCGTCCCGGTCACTTCGTGCCCCGGAATGAGGGGAAGGCGCGTAATCGGTTTGAGCATCTCCCACTCCCCACTGATCAGGTGGAGGTCGGAATGGCAAACGCCGCAGGCGGCGACGCGCACCAGCACCTCCCCGGGCCCAGGTTCCGGGAGCGGGACCTCCCGCATCGTCAGTGGTTCTCCAAAGGCTGGCAGCACCGCCGCCCGCATCGTCGTCATTGTGCTTCCCTTTCCGGACGGAACTCCGCGACAACCCCGTCGGCCATCCAGCCGTCAATCTGTGATGGAGAGCAACCCAGCTCGCTGAGCAGCTCCCGCGTGTGCGCTCCAAGGCGTGGTGGAGGCAGATCGATCCGTCCCGGCGTCAGCGAGAGCCGGATGACGGGCGCGAGCTGGATCTCGCTCCCCTGCCCTGGCGTATCAGACTCGACCTCGACCACCAGTCCCCGGGCGCGGATCTGCGGATCCTCCAACACCTCGGCCAGCTCCAGAACGGGTGCCAGGCAGGTCTCGACCCCCTCGAACTCGGCAACCCACTCGCTGAGCGTCCGCTCCCGGAAGAGAGCGGACAAGGCCTCGACGAGCCGTGGCTGCGCCGCCGGATCGAACTGCTGGCCAATCCACTCCTCCCGGCGGAGACGTCGACAGAAGGCCTCCCAGAACTTTGGCTCGAGGGCGGCCACGGTCAAATACCGCCCCTCCCGCGTGCCATAGATCTGATAGCACGCGTAGCGACCCGTCAGCGCCTCTGCGCCCCGCGCCGGTTGCCGGCGCTCGGCGAGGTACTGGGCGAGCGGGAGGAACATCATCGAGAGGCTGCAATCAGCCATCGCAATGTCGACCACCTGCCCGAGTCCAGTCCGCTCCCGCGCCAGCAGGGCGAGCAGAATCCCAATCACCGCGTGGAGGCTTCCCCCGGCGAGGTCGGCGATCTGCGCCCCGGGGAGCCGCGGCGGGCCTTCCCGCTCCCCGTTGACGCC
>JBEIJP010000481.1:0-3187 GCA_040380245.1 Acidobacteriota bacterium
GCCACCCCCTGCCACCCCCTGCCACCCCCTGCCACCCCCTGTCAGACAGAATGATGGATGGCTGACGAGACGATGGTCCGTCGGCGGGGGATCGCGTTGGGAGGAGAGATGGAGGGAAGCGCGCGAGAGTGGGCGTCGAGAATCGAGGAGCGATGGCGCGGGATATGTGACATCGGATTGGGGCTTCTCTACCCGGAAGAGTGCCGGGTCTGTGGAGGACGGGTGGAGGAGTGGGCCGGGGGAGTGGCGTGCCGGGCGTGCTGGCGGCAGATGGACGAGCGGAGGGCCCGCCTGCGCCGCTGCCAGCGCTGCGGGGGATGGCTCTCGGTGGAGGACACGCGCGAATGCCCCCGGTGCCCGTTGCGGGAGGAGCGCGGCCTGGTCGTCGCCCGCTCGGCGGGTCCCCACGAGGGGGCCCTGCGCGAGAGCGTTCTTTGGTTGAAACGCCATCCGCGGATGGCACGGCGCGTCCGGGAGTCGCTGCACACGGCCTGGCAGGAGTTGCCCGGGCGGGAGGAGATCGAGCTGCTCATCCCGGTGCCGCTCCACCCCAGCCGGGAGCGAGAACGGGGGTTCAATCAGGCCGAGGTCATGGCCCGTTGGCTGGGCCGGGAGGTGGGACGACCGGTGGAGACAGCCAGTCTGATGCGCCGGCGTCCGACGGAGCGCCACCGGCTCGGGATGGGGAGGAGGGAGCGGAGCCACTCCCTCCGGGGCGCGTTCGTGGTTCGGGCGCCTCGGTTGATCGAAGGGCGATCGCTGCTCGTGCTCGACGACGTCCTGACGACCGGGACGACGGCCCTGGCGATTGGCGAAACGCTCCTCGACGCGGGGGCCTCAGCGGTTCGACTGTTGACGCTCACTCAGGCATCGGGCGGTCTCCCGCGCTGACCGACACCTCGCGCCGGGCCCTCCAGTACTCGATCACCGCCGGCAGGACCGAGAGCACGATGATGGCGAGGATCACCAGCGTGAAATTGCGCTTGACGATCGGAATGTTCCCGAACCAAAACCCCGCCGCCACGAAAATGACGATCCAGACCACTCCGCCGACGACGTTGTAGAGCAGAAAGCGGCCATAACTCATTCGGCCAATCCCCGCGACGAAAGGGGCAAAGGTGCGAATGATCGGCATGAAGCGGGCAAGGATGATCGTCTTTCCGCCGTACTTCTCGTAGAAGCGATGGGTCCGGTCGAGGTGTTCCCGATTGAGCCAACGGGACCGGTCGCTGGTAAAGATGCGCGGCCCGATCGAATACCCGATCCAGTAGTTGACCGTGTCGCCGAGGATCGCGGCGACGATCAGCAGGATCGAGATCCAGAAGACGTCGAGGGCCCCGGTCGAGGCGAGGGCGCCGATGGCGAAGAGCAGCGAGTCTCCCGGGAGGAAGGGCATGAGGACCAGGCCCGTCTCACAGAAGATGATCAGGAAGAGAATGGCATAGGTCCAACCGCCAAATCGCGTCACGAGGTCAACGAGATAGCGGTCGAGGTGCAGGATCAGATCGATGAGTTGCGTTAGCAGTTCCATACAGACCTTGCGGGAGACTATCTCTCCCAGGCGAATTTTCCAATCAATCGGACAAATTGACAGGGGCCGAAATCGGTGGTCACGACCCCGTCCGGAGTGCGGGTAACCCGCAGCAACCGCTGCGGTCCATCCTCTCCGGCAGGGCCAGCCGGGCCGACAGGGATGACGAGATGGCCGCCGATGACCAGTTGATCGAGAAGCGGCTGGGGAATCTGCGGCGCCCCGGCGGTCACCAGGATCGCCTGGAACGGGGCAAAGGCAGACCAGCCAAGGGTGCCGTCAAAGCAGCGGACGGTGGCATTGGCGATGGCGAGGGCGCGAATTCTGCGGTCAGCTTCCCGTGCGAGTTCGGGGATACGTTCGAGGGAGAAGACCTGCGCCGCGAGGTGGGCGAGGACCGCCGTCTGATAGCCCGATCCAGCGCCGACCTCGAGGACTCGATCGCCGGAATTGAGGCCGAGGAGTTCCGTCTGGCGAGCGACCATCGCCGGTTGGGAGATGGTCTGCCCGGCCGCGATCGGCAGGGCGTGATCGCCATAGGCCAACCCCTGGAGGGCCTCGGGAACGAAGAGATGTCGGGGAACGTTCGCCATCGCGGCGAGGACCCGCTCGTCGCGAATCTGGTGGTGAGCCCGCAGATGGTCGACCATGGTGGTGCGCTCACGGAGCCACCGCGGGCTTTCCCGGAGCGAATCAGGAGGCATGGGCGGAGATCCCCAGAAGCGCCTCCTCTGATTGGCGGAGGCGCTCGAGCGATTGGTAGTCGGTCATGTCCAGACGGAGGGGCGTGATCGAGACCTGCCCCTGGGCAATCGCCTCGAAATCACAACCCGGGTCCTGCTTCCAGGAGACGATCTGCTCGCCGATCCAGTAGTATCCCTTCCCGCGGGGATCCATCCCTTCCTGGATCCGGACATCGGCCATTTTGATGCCCTGGTGGGTGAAGCGTGCGCCCTGGATCTCGCCGACGGGGACGTTGACGTTGAGGATCGTCCCGGGAGGGAGCCCCTGACGGAGGATCTGTTCGGTGAGGCGGGCGGCAAAGCGGGCGGCGGGCCGGAAATCGCCCTCGCGCGCGGTCAGACTGACGGCGATGCCGGGCAGGCGGAAGATGGCGGCTTCGAGGGCTCCCGCGACGGTGCCGGAGTAAGTGACATCGTCGCCGAGATTGGCCCCGTGATTGATGCCCGAGACGACGATGTCGGGCCGTTCCGGAAGGATCTTGGTGAGGGCCAGCGTGACACAGTCGGTCGGGGTCCCATCGACCGTGTAGCGCCGATCGTCGAGCTGCCGAACCCGCAGCGGCCGCGTCAGGGTGAGGCTGTGCGCCGTCGCGCTCTGCTCCGAAGCAGGGGCGACGACGACGACCTCGCCCACTTGGCTGAGCGCCTCGGTCAGCGCCGCGATCCCTTCGGAAAAGTAACCGTCATCATTGGTGATCAGGATCTTTGGCAAAACCGTCCTCGCTTTTGTCTGACACGAACGTTGGCTCCCGCTCAGTGGAATCGCCTCTTGCGCACGGATAGCGGGATGGGCCGCCCCCAAGGGGAGCGGAACACGAGATCGCACGCTCTCACATTACGCATTCAGCCGCGACGCCGCAAGAGCCGGACCAGGATTGCCGTTGCGCCCGAACGGAAGAGAGCCAATGGTGGA
>JBEIJP010000482.1:0-3183 GCA_040380245.1 Acidobacteriota bacterium
AGGCGGTCGCGATCTGTTGCTACGAGTGGGCCCGTCAGTCGTCGATCTCGTCGATTGCTCCGGCTGACCCACCCGCCTCTCTGGCGCCGCAAGCGACGGTCGAGGTTCTTCTCCACCGCGCCCTGCTTCTTCTGCGCGAGGTCGAGTTTCTCCAGCCCGGGAATGAGCCAGCCCTGACCCGCCGCCTGCGACGTGCCCTCCTGCGCCACCGCCTGACCCGCGACGAGGCCGAGCAACTCTGCGCCGTTCTCTCCCGCACTCTCCGCCAGCTTGACGCCAGGCCGGATTGATGTCCCAATCGCTCCCCGGCCTTTCTGACTCGATTCCTGTGAGGTGTGGTATCATCTCCCTTTTCCGCTTGCTGTCGCCCCACTCCCTTGCCGAGGAGGGAGTGGCGGCGCCGCATCATCGATCGACAGTCTTGAGGTGGATTTACAGAATCGTATGAGTCAAACGCCAGATAAAGTGATCTTCTCGATGGTTGGGGTCAGCAAGTTTTACGACAAGCGCGCGGTCCTCAAAGACATTCACCTCGGGTTCTTCTACGGAGCCAAGATCGGAGTGCTCGGTCTCAACGGATCGGGCAAGAGCAGCCTACTGCGGATTATCGCGGGACTCGACCGCGAATATCAGGGCGAGGTCGTCCTCTCCCCCGGATATGCCATCGGTCTGCTCGAGCAGGAGCCCGCCCTCGACAACACCAAGACGGTTCGGGAGATCGTCGAGGAGGGCGTGCAACCCGTCGTCGACCTCCTCCGGGAGTACGACGAGATCAACGGCCGCTTCGGCGATCCCATGACCGACGATGAGATGACGGCGCTGCTCGATCGTCAGGGAGAGGTTCAGGAGAAGCTCGAAGCCCTCGGGGGATGGGACCTCGATAGCCGCCTCGAGATGGCCATGGATGCCCTGCGCTGCCCTCCGCCCGAGACTCCGATCCAGTTTCTCTCTGGAGGCGAACGGCGCCGGGTCGCCCTCTGCCGTCTCCTCCTCAAGCAGCCAGAGATCCTCCTCCTCGACGAGCCGACCAACCACCTCGACGCCGAGACTGTCGCCTGGCTGGAACACCATCTCCAGCAGTACCCCGGAACGGTCATCGCCGTCACGCATGACCGCTACTTCCTCGACAATGTCGCTGGCTGGATCCTGGAACTCGACCGGGGCCAGGGAATCCCCTGGAAGGGAAACTACTCCTCCTGGCTCGACCAGAAGCAGGAACGCCTGCGGCGCGAGGAGAAGGCCGAGAGCCAACGACAGAAGACCCTTCAACGCGAACTGGAATGGGTGCGAATGGCTCCCAAGGCCCGCCAGGCCAAGAGCAAAGCCCGCCTCCAATCGTACGAAAGCCTGCTCACTCAGGAGGTCGACAAACAGGCCGCCGAGCTCGAACTCTACATCCCTCCCGGACCTCGCCTCGGAGACCTGGTCATCGAGGCTGATCACGTCACCAAGGCCTACGGCGCGAATGGCGAGAAGCTCCTCTTCGAGCAGCTCAGCTTCCGACTCCCCCCGGGCGGCATCGTCGGCGTGGTCGGTCCCAACGGGGCCGGCAAGACGACCCTCTTCCGCTTGATCTCCGGCCAGGAGACCCCTGACGACGGCCACTTCCGCGTTGGCGAGACGGTTCGGCTTGCCTATGTCGATCAGAGCCGCGATACCCTTCGCCCTGACGCCACCATCTGGGAGGAGATCTCCGATGGACAGGAGACCCTCCTCCTCGGCAATCGACAAGTCAACTCCCGCGCCTATGTCGCTCGCTTCAACTTTTCCGGATCCGATCAACAGAAGCGCGTCGGCGCCCTCTCCGGCGGGGAACGGAATCGCGTTCATCTCGCCAAGACGCTCAAATCGGGCGCCAACGTCCTCCTCCTCGACGAGCCGACCAATGACCTCGACGTCAACACCATGCGCGCGCTCGAAGAGGCGCTCGAGAACTTTGCTGGATGCGCCGTCGTCATTAGCCACGATCGCTGGTTCCTCGATCGCGTCGCGACGCGCGTCCTCGCCTTCGAGGGGGAGAGCCGGGTCGTCTGGTTCGAAGGAAACTACACCGCTTACGAGGCTGATCGTCACGCCCGTCTCGGGTCTGCCGCCGATCAACCTCACCGGCTCAAATATCGGCAGCTGACCCGGGAGTAGGCCGGCTTTCCCCTGTCAAGGGAAATTTTTTTGCCTTCTTGATTCTTGAGGGGGAAAGGGCTATCATCCACCTTACCTTCAAGGTGGGCAATGCGCCCACCTTTTTTGTCAGGGACTACGCTTGCCGTCGATCTACCAGGAACAATAGGCAGGAGAGCAGGGGAAGTGTCCACCGGTTCACCGACCCACTCGGTCTCTCCAGTTGGAATGAAGCATGAAACTGGACCCGCGGTTGTATCAGGTGATCGAGAAGGTTGCCGAACGGGAAGGGCTCGAGTTGGTTCATGCCGAAATGGCCGGAGACAGGAGCCCCACTCTCAAGGTCCTGATCGACAAACCCGGCGGGGTAACCATCGACGACTGTGCGACCATCAGCCGGAAGCTTGGGCTGACTCTCGATGTTGAGGATCTGATCCCCCATCGCTATCTGTTGGAGGTTGCCTCCCCAGGGCTCGATCGAGGGCTTTTCAAAGAGGCGGATTACGAGCGGTTCGCCGGTCTCCCCGCGCATATCCGACTCGACGCTCCGCTGAACGGTCAGCGCACCTTTCACGGAACCCTGATCGGGCTTGACCGCTCCGGAGATGTCGCCGCCATCCTTGAAGAAAAGAATGGGCAGCGTCATCTGTTTCCCCTGGTCCGGATTGCCAAGGCTCACGTGGAGATTGAACCATAGGATAAATAGGACGGATAGGATGTATAGGACGGATAGGACGGATAGGACGGATAGGACCGATAGGACCGATAGGACGAATAGGACCGATAGGATGGATATGGCAGATCGGATCAATAGAAAAAACATGATGAATTTGACCTATGGGACCTATGGGTCCTCCCGGTCCTACTTTTGACCCTTCTCATTTAGACTCTCTCGTTTTTGGTATGACCGACCAAATTGAAACTGTTTCTCGTGGAGGTTTCGCTCAATTACAAGTTATTAAGGCTGTTAATTGTCAAGATTTAAACGCTACTCGTATTCAAGGTCAAATAACAACTTCTAATCAACAACATATCACAAAAGTAGGTCGTCTTCATGATTTAGAA
>JBEIJP010000483.1:0-3179 GCA_040380245.1 Acidobacteriota bacterium
AGGTGAGCCGTTCGTGATCGATGCCGAGGAGGTGGAGGACGGTCGCGTAGAAGTCGTAGACGGTCGAGACATTCTCGACCGCGCGACGACCGAACTCATCGGTGGCCCCATAACTGGTCCCGCCACGCACCCCGGCTCCCATCATCCAGAGCGTAAATCCATCCGGGTTGTGATCACGGCCGGTCGTCCCCTCCTGATGGGTCGGCATCCGTCCAAACTCTGTCACCCAGAGGACGAGCGTGTCCTTGAGCAGTCCGCGCTGGCGCAGGTCGGTGAGGAGGGCAGCGGTCGGTTGATCGAAGATCGGACAGTGGCGCTCGTAGTCGGTCTTGAGCGTCCGGTGGGCGTCCCAGTTGAGGAGCCCATCGACGCCGCTCGCCCGGGAGGCGCAGTAGAGGCTGACATAGCGGACCCCTTTTTCGAGCAGTCGGCGGGAGAGGAGACAGTTCCGGGCGTAGGCGGCCTTGAGCGGGTTGGGGTCATCGGTGCCGTAGAGCCGATGGGTCGACGCCGTCTCGCGGCTCAGATCGGCCACCTCGGGAGCCGCCAGCTGCATTCGGGCGGCCATCTCATACGAGGCCGTCCGCGCGATCAGGTCGCTCTCCCCCGGGTGGCGTCGGCTGTTCTCCTGGTTGAGCTGGTCGAGAAAACCCCGGGTCGCCGCGTCCTCGGCGGCATCGATCCCGGCGGGGCGTCCGAGATTCCGCAGCGGCTGATGGGCGGCGAGCATGACCGCCTGATGCTGGGCCGGCAGGAAGCCGCTCGCCCCGTTGGCCTTGCCGTTGGGCGGCTCTCCGCGGAGATCGGTGATGGCGACATAGGTCGGCAGATTGTTGTTGAGGCTGCCGAGCGCGTACCCGGCCCAGGCGCCGGCGGCGGGAAATCCCTCCCGGACCGATCCGGTGTTCATAAAGACACTCGCCGGGCCGTGGGTGTTGGACCGTGAGGTCATCGAATGGATGAAGGCGATCTCGTCGACGTGCGAGGCGAGGTGCGGCAGCAGCGAGGTGATCCGTTTGCCGCTCTTCCCGGCTGGCACGAAGGGCCAGGGGGACTTCATCAGATTGCCGTTCTTGCCCTGAAACGTCACCTCCTTCTCTGCGCCCGGCAGCGGTGTCCCGTGGTACTTCTCGAGCGCCGGTTTGTCGTCCCACAGATCGATGTGCGAGGCGGCGCCGGGGCAGAAGATCTGCAGCACCTGCCGCGCCCGTGGGGCGTGGTGACGAATCTGCTCCGCCGCCAGGATCTCATCTCGCAGCAGGCTGGTCAGGGCCAATCCGGTCATACCCCGGGTCGCGTCGATCAGAAAGCGACGGCGGGTCAGGTCGAGCGCGGATGTTTTCGGATCGATCATGACTACCTCAGAAAGAAGAGTTCGTTGGCGTTGAGCAGTGCGCGCGTCAAGGCACGCCAGCCGTGTGCTTGCATCAGCCGACGCGCCGCGGCCAGTTCGCTGGCGCTGGGTCGACGTTGAAAGGCCAGCTCGAAGGCGCGGGTCACGCGCGCTTCCTCGTCGGCTCCCGCCTCCCGCTCGAGCCGTTCGACCAGCACGCTCGCCAGTTCGAGCGTCAGCTGATGGTTGAACTGGGTCAGCGACTGCAAAGGGGAGATGGTCCGGACCCGGGTCGGGGCGGCCGAGGCATTGTCCGGCAGGTCGAAGTCGGTCAGGCCATCGATCAGCGAGGCGCGCGCGTTCTGATGATAGACCGCCCGACGCCACGTCTCGGGTCCGTGACGGTCGAGCGGGACATAGGTCGCGACGTTATCCTCGAGATAGCGGTAGAGTCTGAACCCCGGCCCGCCGGCCCGCAGGTCGAGCCGGCCAGCCACCTGGAGCATCGTGTCGCGAATCTCCTCGGCGTCGAGCCGGCGCGGCGGAAAGCGCCAGAGCAGCCGGCTGCTCCCGTCGACGCGGGCCGCCTCCTCTCGATGATCGCTCGCCTGTTGCCAGGTCTGCGAGAGGAGGATCTCCCGGTGGAGCGGCTTGAGTCGCCAACCGTGCTCCCGCAATCGATTGGCCAGCCAGTCGAGCAGCTCGGGATGGGTCGGCCGCCCGCCGAGAAAGCCAAAGTCGCTCGGCGTGTCGACGATGCCCGTCCCAAAATGGTAGTGCCAGAGTCGATTGACCATGACCCGCGCCGTCAGCGGGTTGCGCTCATCGACGATCCAGCGGGCGAGGGCCAGCCGTCGCTCCGCCTCCGGCGCCGTCGCCGAGAGGGTATAGCCCGGCAGCGCCCCATCGAGGATCGCCAGACTCGCCGGCACGACCTCGCTCCCCCGCCGCTGCGGATCGCCGCCGCGATGAACATAGGTCGGCTCTTTCGGCTCGACAAACTTTCCCGCCCAATGGAGCGGCAGGGGTGGAATCGACTTGATCGCGTCTTCGACCTCTCTCCTTCCAGCGCGCAGGGAGTCGAGGCGGGTCGCTTCCGCGGCCGTCGTCACCCCGCGAGAGGAACCGCTCGATCTTCTGCGCCTCGTTGAACGGCTCACGGTCCCGTGAGTCGGCGACGCGCTGCCAGCGCTGCCCATCCTCCGAGACCTCGACCTCGTACTCGGTGACGAACGATCCAAGGTGTTTCGCCTCCGTACCCGGCTCGAGGGTCCGATCCTGCGAGAAGACGATCCGGTCGATCATCTCCGGACGCGGAAAACGGAGCGTCAGCATGGCCGGGGATCCAACGAACCAGCGCTCCCCAAACCGCCCATCCGTCGCCAGCTCGACCCCGTAGGTGTTGGCGCCGACGACATCCTCGGCCCGCCGTGTCGTCGATCCGCTGACCGCCGTCCCTGTCGCCGCCAGCGCGATGTTGCGCGTCGCCTCTCCCGCGGTCCAGACCTCGAACTCGTCGAGGCGGGCGTTCTCCCCCGACCGCGGTCGATCCGACGTCGCCCGGATCAGAAAGCGCAGGTGCGTCGCCCGCACCGGCGCGAAGCGGTGCTCGTTGAAATGGCGCGTCACCCGGGGGAGGCTCCACCGCCCCTCGCGGTTGGCTATCTCCAGCGCCCGGGAAGCGAGCGTCTTTTCGATGGACTCGAGCTCGGCGACCAGGCTCTTCCGCCGCGCTTCGAGTGGGTCGAGGCGCGCCGCGTGGGCCGCCCTCGCCTCCGCGGTGGCGACGACCCGCTCCGCATGCGTCACGCCATCGAAGGCCGCCCGTAAGCGATAGTAGTCCTCC
>JBEIJP010000484.1:0-3163 GCA_040380245.1 Acidobacteriota bacterium
GCGACCGCCTGCGCGCCTCCGATGAGGTAGACCTCGTCGAGCCCCAGCTCGTGCAGCACCGCGGCGATCACCGGGTTCTGGCTGAACTGCGCCGGCGGCGTGACGACGACGATCCGCTCGACCCCGGCGACCTGCGCCGGAATGGCGTTCATCATCACCGTCGAGGGGTAGGCGGCGCTGCCGCCGGGGACATAGAGCCCGACGATCTGCAGCGGGCGCACCCGCTGCCCGAGTCGCACGCCATTGGCCATCTCCACCTCCCAATCGCGGTGGAGCTGTTTTTCGTGGTAGTAGCGAATGTTGGAGATCGCTTCGCGCATCGCCGCGAGCAGCTCTTCGTCGACCTCCGCCGCCAGGCGGGCGATCAATTCGCGGTCGGCCCGGACCGTCTGCGGCGTGTGCGTGACGTGGTCAAAGCGGCTGGTATAGTCGAAGAGGGCCTCGTCTCCCAACCGCGTCACCTCGCGGACGATCGTCTCGGCCTGGGCCATGATCTCGGCGTTGAGCCCAAGGTGGCGGCTGAGAATCCGCTGCAGCTTGTCGCTCGTCTCCGGGTGTGCCGTGTCGATGGTGAGGATGTCGATCATACTTCCTTCCTCTCTTCGCTCTTCTGTTCCTGAACCAGAACCGCGCGCAGGGCCTCGATCAACTGCCCGATCCGTTCCCGGTTGAGTTGAAAACTGGCGCGATTGACGATCAGTTGCGCCGTCGACTCGGTAATCACGTCGATCACCTCCAACCCATTCTCGCGGAGCGTCCGGCCGGTTTCGACCAGATCGACGATGCGGTCCGAGAGTCCGAGCAGGGGCGCCAGCTCGACCGATCCCGAGAGCGGAATGACCTCGATCGGAACGCCCTTCTCGTGAAAGTAGTCGGTCGCGATCCGTGGATACTTGGTCGCGACGCGGACGGTCGCGAGGAGGTTGTAGTCCTCTCCGACCACTTCGCGTCGTCCGGCGACGGCAATCCGGCAGCGGCCCAGGCCGAGGTCGAGCGGTTGATGGACATCCGCGCGCGCCTCCAAGAGGACGTCCCGCCCGCAGATTCCCACATCGGCGACGCCGTACTCAACATAGGTCGGGACATCCGACGGTTTGACAAAGACGAAGCTGTAGCGCTGGTCCGCGGTCTGCACCAGAAGCTTGCGCGACGCCAGCTCGGCCTCCTCGACGACGATCCCCGCCTCGGCGAAGAGCGCGAGCGACTGCTCCTGCATGCGCCCTTTGGAGAGGGCGATGATCAGACTCTTATCTTGTCTCGTCCGCACCAATGGTCACTCTCTTTTTCTGCTGGCGAAGCGCGCGGGCCTGTCCAAACGCCCCGGCCAGCGCCGCCGGGTGGTCTCCCCCCGGAATTCGCTGCGGTGGCTCCTCCTCCTGCCAGGGGGAGACGCGAGGGTGATGCGCGAGCGCTCCGGAGAGCGCGTCGAGCGCGAAGGAGAAGCCGACGGCCGGCTCTCCGCGACCAAAATTGGCGATCAGCTGGTCGTAGCGCCCTCCACTCCCGATCTCGACGCCCCACTCCGGGAAATAAGCGCGAAAGGTCAGCCCGGTGTAGTACCCCAGATTGGCCACCTCGCCCAGATCGATCCGGAAATGGGAGCCGAGCCCCAGCGTCGTGAGCGTCTGCTCGATCGCCGCCAGATGGCTCAGCGCCGCCGCCGACTGCCCGTCGAGGGGCAGCGCCGCCGCCCGCGCCAGCGTCTCGCCGCCGCCGGACAGCTGTGTCAGCTGGCAGAACTCCTGCCGACGGGCCGCGCTCAGTTGCGGCGCGTGGCGCGCCAGAAACGCTTCGAGCGCCTCGACGTTCCGCCGGTCGATCAACTCGCGCAGCAAGGTTCGCTCCGTCGGCTCCAGCCCGAGTTGTCCGGCCAGCCCGTTGAAGAAATCGGCGTGCGAGAAGGTGATGCGAAACTCGGTCAGCCCGAGCGTCGTCAGCAGCTCCGCGGCGATCAGCAGGATCTCCAGATCCGCCGTCAGGCTCGGCTCCCCGATCAGCTCCAACCCGACCTGGTGAAACTCCCGCGCCGCCCGCTCGGTCGGGTCATCATAGCGAAAGACCTCCCCGGAGTAGCAAAGCCGCAGGGGGCGCGGCTTGTGCGGAAAGCGCGTCGCCACCGTGCGCGCGACCAGCAGCGTCAGCTCCGGTCGCAGGGCGAGCAGGGCTCCATCCCGATCGACGAAGCGATAGGTCCGCTCGGCCCGCTCCGCTCCCATACCCCGGGCGAAGAGGGCGTGGTAGTCAAACATCGGCAGCAGGATCTCGTCGTAGGACCAGCCCGTAAACGTCTCCATCGCGCAACGCTCGATGTAGCGACGTCGGCGAACCTCTTCGTCAAAAAAATATTGGACCCCGCTCGGGATCTTGGTCAAGGATGACATAGCGTCTCGTCGGTCGGGTTGTCGGCCACGGCGGAAGAGGAGAGCGGGCGGATGGTCCGGCCCCGCTGATCGACGGTCAGTTCGCGCGCGACGGCGCTGACGCCGCAGGCCGCGAGGCGGGCGACCATCTCGCGCCCCAGCGCCTCTCCATCCCCCAGCGTCAGGGCGATCAATGTTGATCCCGCCCCGCTGATCGCCACTCCGAGCAGCCCCGGATGGGCGCTCGCCTCCTCATGCAGCTGCAGCACCTCGCGCAGCCCCGGGGCGAGGGGCGCCCGGTACGGTTGATGCAGCCGGTCCCGCATCGCCTCGTGAATCAGATCGAATCTGCGCTCCGAGATCGCCGCCTGGAAGAGCGCCCCCCGCTGGAGGTTGTAGATCGCGTCCGGCCGCGTCACCATCCGCGGCAGCACGGAGCGCATCCGGGCCGTCTCCATCTCCAGCTCCGGAATGCAGACGATGATCCGGATCTCCTCCGGCCAGCTCCGCTTGACCGCCAGCAGCGAACGGCGCTCGTTGCCGGCGTAGTCGATCTCTTCCCGCACCACCGCCACCACCAGCCCGCCCAGCGCGCTCGGCGCGAGGTTGTCCCCGTGCCCCTCAAAATGGAGCGCGTAGTCGAAGAAGTCCTCTTCCGAAAGCCGATCGCCGGTCAGCACCTCGTAGACGGAGAGCCCGGCGATGATCGCCGAGCTGCTGCTGCCCAGTCCGCGCGAGAGCGGAATCTCGCTCTCGATCCGCAGGTGGGCCCCGGGCAGGGTCCGCTTGCGTTGCTGCGCCGC
>JBEIJP010000485.1:0-3160 GCA_040380245.1 Acidobacteriota bacterium
GGAACTGAGGAGCGGTGGGGACGAAAGCCAGTAACAGGAGGAGTGGGACCCAGGGTATTCGGGATTGACCGGGAGCCTTGGGTCTTTCCTTTCTTGAAGGGGGCTGGCAAGAGCAGCGGGTCGAGGGAGAGCGAAAGATGATGGATCGGATGGAAGCGCTACGGGGAACAGTTTGCCGCGGAGTTGGCCGCGGCACAACTCGAAGCCGAGGTGGATGTCGCCGCGCTCCGCGACCGGTGGGTTGGTCGCAAGAGCGGCCTCCTGACGGCAGAGATGAAGTCCCTTGGACAACTGTCTCCCGAGGAGCGCCGGGGGGCCGGTCAACGGCTCAATGAATGGAAGGACGAGATCGAGGCGGCGATTGCCCGCCTGGTCGAGGCGGCGGCGACGCGGGAGGAGTCCGTTCGCCTGGAGGCAGAGCGGATCGACGTGACGCTTCCCGGGCGATTTGGTCAGGCGGGTCACCTCCATCCGATCACGCTTCTCCGTCAACGGATCGAGGAGATCTTCGTCTCGATGGGCTATCAGATCGAGGATGGACCAGAGATCGAGACGGCGTTCTATAATTTTGACGCGCTCAACATTCCTGCCAATCACCCGGCTCGCAGCCGCCAGGACACCTTCTACTTCTCCTCGGATCTGGCCTTGCGCTCTCAAACCTCCACTGTTCAAATCCACGCGATGCAACGCCGACGCCCACCGCTTCGGGTCCTGGCTCCGGGTCGCGTCTTTCGAAGGGATACACCCGACGCCACCCACAACCCCATGTTCTACCAGGTCGAGGGACTGCTCGTCGATCGGGGGATTACACTGGGGGATCTCAAGGGAACGATCCAGGAGTTTGTGCGCCGGATGTTCGGGCCGCAGACCGAGACGCGGTTCCGGCCTTCCTACTTTCCATTTGTCGAACCCGGCGCGGAGATCGATTACAGCTGCTTCAAGTGTGGTGGTTCGGGATGCCGGGTTTGCAAAGGGTCCGGGTGGATCGAAATGGGTGGGTCGGGCATGGTCCATCCTCAGGTTCTGCGGGTTGCCGGAATCGACGCGCAAGACTACTCCGGATTCGCTTTTGGACTGGGTCTCGACCGGCTCTGCGCACTGATGTACGGCCTGGATGACATCCGACTTCTTTATGAAAATGACCTACGGTTCCTCTCCCAATTTCGTTGAGTGGGGAGGGGCTGGCGGGGGCCCCTGATGAAACGGAAGCTGTCAGAGTTTGCGTTTGGGTTCGTCTTGACGCACGAACTTGTCCACCAGCAGAAACTGGTGCCGGCGGGAGGAGAGACGGCGGATGGAACGGGGTATCCGCTCTTTCTGCAGTTCAAGTCGAGCGACTATCTCAAGCGGCGCAACGCGGCGGAATCGAAGCTGGTGGGGCTGCCTTACTTCCGATTCTCTCTTCATCGGCGATCGCAATCGAATCAACAGGCACTGCTCCTCGCCCTGGAGGGGCTGGGACATTTGGTCTTCTACGCCACGCCGAAGATTCACGAAGCGATCAACCTCAACCGGGCCTTCTTCGATCGGGAGGTCGTACGAGGCTCCCTCTTCGTTACGCCGATGGAGATTGGGGAGTTGCCCGACAACGAGCTGTATCAGGTTGTCTTCAGTGGGCGCCACGACTTGGTCTATCTTTGTCCAGGCGAGCGGCGATTGGAGGGGGTCGTCTCGGGAGAGGACCTCGGTCGGGCCTGGTCCCGTCTCCTCCTGGATCGTCCCCCGAGCCGGCTCGATGATGACTTCTATCGTGGCTTGGCGAAGGAGCTGTTGATGCTGGTCTCTCCGAACCGACGGATCTTTGATGAGTTCGCGCGGGGGACCTTCGAGATGGCTCCGGCGACCTTTGCCGATTACCTGGCGAAGACGCTCTTCGATTGTGAATTGTTGATTGTTCCATCAGACGTCGTGAATCGATCTCAGACATGAAAATCAGTTACCAATGGTTACGGGAGTGGGTGGGGGGGGATCTTTCGCCCCGGGAGTTGGCGACCAGGCTGACGATGGCCGGCCTGGCGGTCGATGGGATCGAACCGCACGGAGAGGATCTGGTGCTGGAATTCGATCTGACCTCGAACCGGCCGGACGCGCTCTCCCACCTTGGGGTGGCACGTGAGGTTGCGGTTCTCTGTGATGCACCGCTGCGAGAGATCGGCGAGGTCGCCTCGATTCCGGAGCGGGGAGGCGCGGCTGTCCGGACAGCAGATTTGACGTCGGTAGCGATCGAGGCGCCAGACCTTTGCCCCCGGTATACCGCGCGTCTGATCCGGGGAGTACGGATCGGGCCCTCTCCAGAATGGCTGGTCGACCGACTCGCCGCCCTGGGACAGCGCAGCGTCAACAATGTCGCCGATATCACCAACTACGTTATGCTGGAGATGGGACAGCCGCTCCACGCCTTCGATTTTGCTCAACTGCGAGGGCGGCGGATCGTCGTTCGGCGGGCTGAACCGGGAGAGCGAATCACGACGCTCGACGGGGAGGAGCGGGTCCTGACCACTGAGATACTGGTCATTGCCGACGCCGAGCGCGCGGTCGCGATCGCTGGAATCAAGGGGGGAGAGGACTCTGGGATTACGGATCAGACGGTCGATGTCCTGCTCGAAGCGGCCTGGTTCGCCCCGACGCAGATTCGCCAGACCTCCCGGGCGCTCGGGCTGGCGACCGAGGCCTCCTACCGGTTCGAGCGGGGGACCGATCCTGAAATCGTCGCGCTGGCGTCCGATCGGGCCAGCCGTCTGATCGCCGAGATTGCCGGCGGGGAGATTCTCGAGGGGCGCATCGATGTTTATCCGGGACGTCAGGCGATCGAGGACTCGCGGGTACCGATTCTCTTTCGTCTGTCGCGCTATCAGGCCCTGACCGGGCTGACGGTGGAGTTGGAGGAGGCTGCGCGGATTTTGACAGCCCTTGGCTGTCGCGTCGAGCCTCGTGCCGGGGAGTTGATGGCCTCACCGCCCAGTTGGCGGATCGACCTGCGGATCGAGGAAGACCTCATCGAGGAGGTCGTTCGAGTCATCGGCTATGACCGGCTCGCAACGACTCTGCCGGGGAGCGCCGGCGCAGGATCCTACCTCTCCGGCGAGGTCGAGCGTCGGGCGGTGCGCCAGCTCCTGACGGCGGCGGGTTACTCCGAAGCGATCAGCTTCAGCTTTGTCAA
>JBEIJP010000486.1:0-3155 GCA_040380245.1 Acidobacteriota bacterium
ATGAACGGGAAATGAACGGGTGAGAGACGGCAGGCTTCACAGCGCCTCCGCCCATCCCCGGCGAGATCACAGGGCCCGGTCTGACCGGGTCGACGAGAGCGAGACGATCCGACCATGCTCAATCCAATGGGTTTCTTCTTCTATCTGCTGCAAGCACAAGGTGGGGGTGGGGTGTTCGGCCTGCTGTTGCCGATGGTCCTCATCTTTGTCCTCTTCTATTTTATGATCCTCATGCCTCAGCGGAAGCGCCAGAAGGCGATCGATGAGATGCACAACAATCTCAAGATCGGGGATCGGGTTGTCACCAGTGGCGGAATCTACGGAACCATCGTCGGTCTGCGGGAAGACAAGCGGAGCCTTTCGCTGAAGGTTTCGGAGAATCCGGTCGTGCGGATCGAGATTACGCGAAGCTCCGTGGCCGGATTGCAAGAAGGCGGGGAAGAGTCGAAATAGTATGAAAAAGAATCTGCGTCAACGTGGACTGTTTATCCTGGCCATCACCCTCGGCTCCCTCGTCGTTATGTTCGGCCCCTGGACGAAGCCGAAGGAGTACAAGCGAACCGCTGCCGATTTCTACCGCCCCTCCGCGCTGCGGCAGAACCTCAACGACAACATCCGGCTCGGTCTGGACCTGCGCGGGGGGACCCACCTGGTGATGCAGGTGCAGGCCGATGACTACATCCGCGCCCTTACCGAGGGAAACCGGCAGAAAGCTGTTGATGAGTTGAAGAAGGGAAACATCGCCTTCAAGGACGTCAGCGCGCCGAGCAACGGGCAGCTGGTGATCCGCACCGAGGGAACTCAGGCCCACACGCAGATCCGCGAGAAGCTGCTGCCCATCTTTGGCAGCGATATCTGGGAGGTGAGCACTTCGACAGATCCCGCCCAGGTGACCTTTACGCTCAACAACTCGGCGGCCGACCTCTTCCGCTCCGAGGCGACCGATCAGGCCAAGACCATCATCGAACAGCGCATCAACGCCTTCGGCGTCGCCGAGCCGACGATCCAGCTGCACGGTCGGACGGAAGACCATCAGATTCTGGTCCAGATGCCCGGGGTCGACAACCCCGAGCGTGTCAAAGAGCTGATCAAAGGCGAGGCCCGGCTGGAACTGAAAGCGGTCGTTCCTCCGGGAACGCTCTTCACAACGCGCGATGAGGCGCTCGCCTCGCTCGGGGGCACACTCCCGAGCGACCGCGACATTCTGCCGATCAGTGAGCGTCGCGCCGATGGCAATAATATGGAGGGCTTCTACCTCGTCGAGAAGACGCCCATCATCACGGGCGCCGATCTGCGGGATGCCCGGGGCGTCCCCGGCCAGTCTGGCCCAGGGTATCGCGTCTCCTTCAGCCTCAAGCCCGGCGCGGATGAGCGCTTCGGTCAGTGGACGGAGAAGAATATCGGCAATCTCCTCGCCATCGTTCTCAACGATCAGATCAAGAGCGCCCCGTCGATTCGCAGCCGCATCTCCGACAGCGGCGAGATCTCCGGCAACTTCACCAAGCAGGAGGCCGAAGACCTCGGTCTCGTTCTCCGCTCCGGCGCGCTTCCCGCCAAGGTGGTCTATCTCGAAGCGCGAACCGTCGGGCCCGCCCTTGGGGCCGACTCGATCCGACAAGGGATCATCGCCTCTCTCATTGGCCTGGGCCTGGTGATCATCTGTATGCTGGTCTACTACCGCGTCTCCGGCATCAACGCGATCGTCGCGCTCTTCCTCAATCTGTTGATCCTGCTCGCGGGATTGGCGATGTTTGGGGCGACCCTGACGCTGCCGGGCATTGCGGGCGTGATCCTTCTCATCGGTATGGCGGTCGACTCGAACGTGCTGATCTTTGAGCGGATCCGCGAGGAACTCAACGCCGGGAAGATGGTCGCCTCGGCGATCGATACCGGATTCGGCAAGGCCTTCGTGACCATCATCGACACCCACGTCACGACGATCGTCTCGGCGGCGTTCCTCTACTTCTTCGGGACAGGGCCGGTGCGCGGATTTGCTGTCACCCTGACGATCGGTCTGCTGGCCAATCTCTTTACCGCGGTCTACGTTTCGCGCACGCTCTTCCTCTGGACGATCCATCGCGGTGGCCGTCGTGCTGAAACCCTGAGCATCTAGCATCCTACTATGATCGAGATCTTTAAGAATACCCAGTACGATTTTCTTGGCAAGCAGAAGTTCCTGATCGGTTTGACGTGGGTGCTGATTCTGCTTGGGCTTGGTTCCGTCCTCTATCGCGCCTTCGATGGTCGGGAAGAGACGCAGCCGTTCAACCTCGGCGTCGATTTTGTCGGCGGAACCCTGGCGACGGTCAAGTTCAATGGCGCGCCGGATCTTGGGCGGGTGCGAACCGCGCTTGGCAGCCAGGGGATTGAGACCGAGAAGGTGACGCTGCAGCCGGTCGCGGACCCGATTGGCCAGGCGGCCCGCAACGAAGTTCTGATCCGCCTCCCCAATCTCGTCACCGTCATTCAGCAGAAGGGGCAATCGGTCACGGCCGCGAAGGCCAGCGATGACGCGGACATTGGAAAGGTCAAGCTGCTCGCCGCACTGGCGACGCTCAACGACCCCGCCACGGCCGGGAAGATCGACCTCAACGTCCTTGGACAGGACCAGCTCGCTTCAGAGCTCTCCGCGCGCCTCGGGCTGGACGCCTCCCGCGCCAGCGAGATCGCCAAGCGCATCGTCGAATACCGTGAAGATGTGCGCGAGGGACTGATCGGGGACTTGAGCGAAGTCCGCAATCTGAGCGGTATCGACCCCCAGCTCGGAGAGCCCCTCGCCCAAAATTTCTTCACCGGCAAAGCGGCAATCAAGAGTCTCGAAGCCGTCAGTCCCCAGGTCGGGGCCGACCTGCGCAACCGCGCGATCCTTGTCTCGCTCGTCTCGATCCTTGGCATGCTGGTCTACGTCGCCTTCCGCTTCAAGTCGTGGGGCTTCGGGATTGGCGCGGTCATCGCGGTCTTTCACGACGTGCTGATTACGCTCGGGTTCTTCTCCGTCATGCAGTGGGAGATCAATCTGACGGTCATCGCCGCGCTCCTGACCCTCATCGGCTACTCGATGAACGACACGATCGTCATCTTCGACCGCATCCGCGAAACAATGCGCGTCAGACGCCGCGAGTCCCTCGAGGTCCTGACCAACGAGGCGGTCAACC
>JBEIJP010000487.1:0-3153 GCA_040380245.1 Acidobacteriota bacterium
GAGTGATCTGCCATTGGATCTGGAGCTCAAATCGAACATGAATTGTCAAAAGATAAGAAGCGCAGTTGACATTGACGCGACGGACCTTCCATCAAAGGCGCATCTGCTGGAATGTCCCCCCTGTCGTCAGTATCTGGGGGAGATGGAGTCGCTCCGCGCTTTGCTGCGGCAGCAACCCCGCGTCGAGGTGCCCGGCGACTACGATTTTCACCTGCGGGCCCGGATCGCCCGGGCGGAGTCAAAGCGCCAGGCGGGAGCGACGGTCGTGTTCTCGCCATCGGGAAGTGTCTTCTGGCGCACGGTAGCGGAGTGGATCGCCAATCCTCCTTTCAAGCTCGCTCTCGATCTTCGGGGAGGGGTGGCGGCAGCGGCGGTGGCAGCTGCCCTGGTGGTCGGCCTCTCTTTCTATCGCTCAAGTGAGGAGGGGACGCCCTCTTCCACGATCTCTGATGTCGCAAGCCTGTCCCGGAACGAACAGGGCACTCTTCCTTCACCAAACGCCCTCCCGCTCTCTTCGGACAGCACGCTTCGAAAGACGACGGTTGCTGCAGCGATTCCCACGCGAACGCCCGCCGCATCGCGCAACCGCGCCACGGCCATCCCGTCATCGACCGAAGTTCCCCCCGGCATTGCCGCTGAGGCCATTGCGATGGAAAGCTCGGCGGGACGTACCGACCTTCCGGCAGAGAGTGCCTGGCGCGTCTACAACGCGGATCGCCGGGAGATGCTCTCATCCACCCAGCAGATGACCTATCTAGGCGCGGAGTCGTCTCCGAGGTTGTCCCGTGTTGGTGGGAAAGAGACCGTGTTTGTTCCTTCGATTTAAGTCGGATTCAATCGATTTGGCTTCCTGGTAAGCTGGTAGACAAGCTGGTTGGGGAGGGTGAACCTTCCCAACCAGTCTGCGTAGCGCAGGAGAGTACTACCGGGAAGGAAAAGCAGGGACGTCCTTATCACCGAAAAACAGGGGAAGCAGTTGAGTTCCTCTACGGGCCGCGGAGTTGGTTGCACTCTGCGGCCTCTATGCTTCCTTGGCAACCGCCATTGAGGTCATCTCACGGACCGTCTGTCAAATGGATCACCCATCGCCAGAGTTTCTCACCTGTTCTGCCAAGAGTTGCCATCCGCACGATATGGTCAGCCTTTTGCTGTCAATGGCACTGTTGATGACGCTGCTCGGGGGGGGAACATCTTCCCTGGGACAAGTCAAATCTTCCAAAAGAGGAGGAAAGGGCGATTCCGCCTCGGAGCAGAAGCGACCTGAAGGGCCGTCCGTCGAGACAGGATCGGCGAGTCGGGAAATTCTCCGGCAGCAAGAGCCTGTGGGCTGGGTCTGGGTAAGTCAAACCTTCGACATCTCGAAGCAGATCGGGCAGGAAGAGTCGATCCTGACGTTGGACGGAGAGCCGCTTCCTTCTCTGCTGCGCCGGAGAGTAACCTTGGGGCTCGTCATTGACAACCAGGGGCATATTGTCACGCGCCTGATCGACGCCTCGCCATCGAACCCACCCAGCGACCTCTCCGTCCGATCCTTGACCACCAAGCCGGTGGCAGCCCGTTTCGTTGGAATGGACCTCGTCTCAGGGCTATGTATCCTCAAAGCGGAAGGAAGCGACCTCCCGGCCGCGAGATTCTACTCCCCTTCTCCGCTTCCCGCCTCGTTGGAGATCCGCCTGTATGGGTTTCATCCCAACCAACGGATGAATCTTCAGGCCAATGTCGTCTACACCAATCCGCGCCGGACTTTCTCCAACGGCAGGGTGATCAAGGCAACACAAGACTTTCGCTACCAGCCCAACAACCCGATCTATCATCTTTTTTCCCCCAGATTGACCCCCATTCAAGATGGGAGCCTGGTTCTGGGGCCAATGAATCGGGTCTTTGGGATGAGCATCTACGATAGCAGCGGGCAGGGACCAGACCTGGTCTACCCTGTCTCACGGATCGTCAGCGTCGCCAATTCGATCATTCAATCGAGGCAAAGTGTGACGCACGGCTGGCTTGGGGCGACGGGAATTGACGCCACCGTCGGGCCTCCTTCCGCCATCTACAAACCCTCACTCGAGAATGTGGGGGTAAGAATCACGGCTGTGGCCCCGGATAGCCCGGCGGAAAAGGCGGGGATCTTACCCAAAGACCTCCTGCTCGCCCTTAACGAGCGTCGGATCAGCAACTATGCGCAGTTGGTGACAGCGGTTCGGCAGCTGCCTCCTGGACGCGAGATCCTTGTCCGGGTTCGACGCGGGAGTGAGATTCGGATTTTCAAGCCCACGCTGGCCGTCTCCCCATCGATCGAGCCGGAAGAGCAGCTGCGCACCTTTGCCCATCGGATTGAAGAGATGCAGTTGACCCTGCGCGGGATAAAGGAAGGAGATCCGGCCCGTCCCAGACTGCTGGAAAAGATCGAGCGGATGAAGCACTTTCTCGATACGATGACCATCCCTGCCCCCCCGAATGTCCGTGTGCGGGTCTTTCTTGGGGTTGAGACAGTGCCCTTGTCCGGGCAACTCCTTGGGTATTTTGCCGTGACCAATGGGCTGTTGATCACCTCCGTTCAGGAGAGGAGCAAGGCAGCCATCGCGGGGCTCCAGGCTGGGGATATTCTGACGCGGGTCGATTCCACCGTCATCAATGACATCGAGGCCTTATCGCGGTCCCTCTTTCAAGCCAGCGGCGAGACCGTCTCGCTCGTCGTCGTTCGCAACCGGGAGGAGAGGGCCATTCCGCTGGGCGCGCTCAACCCATAACGAATCCCATCCCTCTCCCCTGAGTGCAGTGCACCCACCAGACGCCGAACGAGCACATCTTCCCCCTTGGATTCAGCCGGACCGAACTGCTATGCTGCGCTGATAAATGATGGTTGATGTCGATCGGGTCAGCAAACCAATGATGGACTGGTGGGTAGACTGGGGGGATGGACTGGGGCTTCGATGACTGCAAAACTTACCGTAATTGTCTATATTCTGATCAGCTTTGAAGTAGGCATCCTCCTATTGATTCTCCCCTGGTCTGTTCAATTCTGGGAAGAGAACTTCTTTCTATATGTCCTCGCGGAGAGGGTAGGTGCTCCCTGGCTGCCCGGAGTTGTCGCCAGCGGCTGGGTCCGGGGGGCCGTGTCCGGGTTGGGTCTGTTCAATCTCATTCTGGGGATCC
>JBEIJP010000488.1:0-3151 GCA_040380245.1 Acidobacteriota bacterium
GAACCCCTCGGTGGAGATGAGCGAGGCGGCGAGGTCGTCTCCCTGTCGGCCGAGTGTTCGTCTGACATCGGCGAGGGCGGCGTAAAAGACCTTCAGGACCGTGTGGTTCCGGATCTTTCCCTGGTTCTCGCCAAAAGCGAGGACCGTCGAGCCGAGCAACCGGCGGAAGAGCAGCAGGAAGCGCTGGTCCTCGAGGTCTCCCTTGAGCGCGAATTCACTGAGGAGCGACTCGACCAGAGCGCGGGTCCGCGGGTGGCGGAGGAAGAGCCCGGCGTTCTGTCCGACGATCTCGAGCAGGGTGTCGGTCGTCGCCAGCAGCAGGTTGACGAAGGCCGGCTGGCGTGAGAGGCGCTGTGACTCGACGACATACCAGGCGAGGCGCAGCCCGACCTCCGGGCCCTGGCCGGTCCCCCGATTTGGCGCCGGGTCGTGCGGCCCCAGCCGCGCCGGTCGAAACTGGGCCGACTCGAAGTAGAGGGGGAAGAGCCGTTGCCGGGTCGCGGCGATCGCCTGGTTGTCGATCGAGCGTGGGTCGAGGCGGAACTGCTCGTACGCCTCCGCCAGACCGTGCAGGATGAGGATCGCCTGCCCCGGCGGAGTCGCGAAGAAGGCGACCATCTCGTCGAGGTGCGGCGCCTCATCGGCCGGCGCCGGTGGGAGCAGAAATGGCAGCCCCTCGCTCGCTTCACGGACAACCAGGATGGTATCGACCCGGTCCCGGTAACGGATCAGGTCGAAGACGACCGAGATGACCAGGGATGGAGTGATGGTGATCGACATGTGACGGTCCACTCGAAGCGGCGCCCACGATCTGCTTGCCCGGATCGACACCGGGCGCGATGACGCGGAAGGTCTCGCCCGCCCTCAGCAACACAATTTCCAGAGTCTCACCCGAGACCTGTGGCAGGAACTCATCGACTTACCGACGACTTCGGCGGACCAGATGATACGACTCTCGCAGATGGAGGACCAGCTTCTTCCGACGAATCGAACACGGCAGATCTTCCAACTCCAGCTGGCGCATACCGAGAGTGCAATGGGTGGCTTAGGAGGGAAAAGACGTTGAAGACTGGTCTTTGTTGCAGCCCCGTCCAGGATCGGGATGGGACAGCAACGGAGCCTGGGAACGGCTCGGGAGTCGGCTACTCTCCCTCTTCGGTCTCTTCTTCGCCTTCCTCGGTCAGTTCGGTCTCCCCGATCTCTGCCTTGTAGATCGTCTCTTCAGTTATCGGCCTCTCTCCTTCGATCGGCAGGCGTGCTCCCGCCTGGCGCCCACGCGAGTGGCGCCTCATCTGGCATGAGGCGGTTCGCGTACGAGGCAGACCGGCACGGCCAGTCGAAGAGCAGAATCCGATAGAGGCAAGGAATGGACGACGACCGAGGCACTGACCGAGTACCGACCTCGCTACGCTTCCCTCCGTCGTCCTGACGGCCTGGCGCGGCCTGGCGCGGCCTGGCCCCTTCGCGGACCCCCTCGTTCCCACGCCAGGAGCCCGACGTCAGCGGACGACGACCTCGGGGACGGGCACGATCTCGATGCTGTTGCTCGAGAGGGTCGTCGAGATGATGCGCTGGAGTTCGGCGACAGACTTGTTGTAGTCGGCCATGGCGCGGAGTTCGACGCCGCGCGCCTGCGCCAGTTCATTCTGGCGCTGGAGGATGAAGTAGGTGATCGAGAGGCCGGCGGCAAACTTCTTCTCTTCGCCGTCGAGCTGCTTTTCCGCGAACTCGCGAGCGGAGCGGGCAGCCTCGATGCGCATCTTGGAGATCTCGACCGCCTGGACACCGTTGCGGACCTCGAGTTCGATGTTCTGCAACTGGCGACGGGTAAAGAGGCTGATCTGCTTCTCTGTCTCGCGCGAGCGGGCGAGATTGGCCTTGGCGGCACGGTTCTGCAGGGGGAGGTTGATCTGGACGCCGACGCTCCAGGTACGGAACTCGTTGCGCAGCATATTCTGGAGCGAGGTTCCATAGCCGCCGATGAACTCGGGGAAGGGGCGAACGGGCCCGGTGACACGGGCCGGCGTACCGCCCAGTCCGGTGGCGGAGTAGTTGGCGATAAAGTCGATCTGCGGCTTGGCCTGATCACGGAAGAAGTCGATGTCGATCTTGTTGATCTCCTTCTGGAGGGCGAGCTGACGCATCTCCGGACGGTTGGCCTGGGCCAGCCGGACAGCGTCTTCCAGGGGGAGCGTGAGCGGGCTGACCTCGAACGACTCGACCGGGAGGATCTGGGTCATCCAGAGGGGGTCGTCCGATCCCTCGACGGTGAGCGCCTTGAGGGCGTTCTCGGCTTGACCGACGGCGTTCATGGCGACGAGCGCCTGTTGACGTCGCGATTCGACCTGCGTCGCCGCCGAGACGACATCGATCGGAGCGAGGGTTCCGACCTCGACCTGGCGACGGTTGTTCTCGAGCTGGGTCTCGGCGAGTCGGACGGAGTCGCGCTGGATCTCCTCATCCTGGATGGCGAAGGCGAGGTCCCAGTAGGCCTGCTGCACGCGCGAGATGATCTCGATGGCACGCTGGCGAAACTGGGCGTCGGAGAGGTCGAGCCGCTTACGGGTGATGAAGATCTGGCGGCGCGCGCTGTCCATCCGCAGGTTTCGCATGATCGGCTGGGTGAAGGTCACCCCCGTGACCGGTACGTACTGGGGAGAGAAGAGGTTGACGTTATTGGCGACGCGACGGTTCTGGAAGAAGCCCTCGACGCGACTGCCGTACTTCTGCAGATTCTGCGCGATCGAGGTGTTGTAGGTCGTCGTGTCGTTGAGCGTGAAGTTGTCGGTCGTACCGCTGAAGGGGAAGGAGTTGGGGCGCTTGGCCGAGTCGTAGAGGAACGTCGACGACGAGGTCAGGTCGTAGAAGCCACGGGCAGCGACGATGTCGTATCCGGCCAGCTTGACGTTCTCCCGTTCGAGCTCGATGTCGACATTCTTTTCGAGGGCGGCGAGGATGGCGTCCCGCAGGGTCCAGCGCACGACCTTCCCGGGGGTGAGTCCGACCGTTCGCTGCGGAATCGGCCTGGAGAGCTGGGAGGGAGGAACCCGGTCCTTGGAGGGGGCCGAATTGGGCGCCGGATCCTGTGCGTGAACGGCCTGTCCAAGCGGGAGGATCATCGTCAGATTCATGCCGATCCCGAGCAGGAGGA
>JBEIJP010000489.1:0-3146 GCA_040380245.1 Acidobacteriota bacterium
CGGGGCGACGGCATCGATCTTTCACTCCGCCATACCTCGTCCCGTCTCCGTGGTGAGGCCAACTTCTTCTATTACGGAATGCGCGATTTCGTCTACCTCGCGCCGACTGGCAATCGGAACGACGGCCTGGTCGAGGCCCGCGTCGCGCAGGGCAACAGTCGGTTTACCGGTGTCGAGGGGAGGCTCGATGTCGGCTTGACGAGCAATCTCTGGCTGCTCTCGAGCATGGACTACGTCAATGCGGAGTTGACGGCGAACGGCCAGGCGCTTCCTCGCATCCCCCCCCTGCGTGCGCGAGTGGGCTTTGAGGCCTTCATCAAAGCGCTCCGCATCAATCCGGAACTGGTCATGGCGCGCAGCCAGGAACGGCTCTTCACGACCGAAGAGCGAACGGCCGGATACGGCACGGTCAACGTCAACGCTTCCTACACGATCACCGGGAAGCACGTCGCCCACATCTTCTCGGTCAACGGCTTCAACCTCAACAACAAGCTCTTCCGGAACCATCTCTCCTTCATCAAGGAGTTTGCTCCGGAGATCGGACGCGGTGTCCGCGTCGTCTATACGCTCCGGTTCTTCTAATTCAATCAGTCGGATTCGTACCTCACCCGGGAAGCAGTGCCCTTCCCCTGGCAGACCGATGGTCCAGGGGGGAGACGCCGCTTCCCGGGTCTCTCCATTTGGGGGACCCGTCGGTGCTGCAACCCAGCCTGTCCAGTCCGACGAGAAGTTCTCCGGCTTGATCCAACCGCGCAAGGTGCGTATGCTCTTCTCTTCATCGAGAATTCCGAACGTACCCGATCTCTTCTCTTCCATCTTTTTTGATTTGAGAGGTAGCTGATGAGTCTTTACAACGGCAACGGAAAGAAACCACCGGCCCGAAACGTCCTCGGCGGAGAGCTGAAGACCTGCTCGATGCGCCCCCTGACCGGGTTCTACCGCAATGGAAAGTGTGACACAGGGCCGCAGGACGCGGGGGTCCACACCGTCTGTGCGCGCGTCACCGCCGAGTTTCTCGAGTTCAGCGTCGCCGCCGGCAACGACCTGGTCACCCCCATGCCCGCCTACAACTTCCCCGGCCTCAAACCAGGAGACTGCTGGTGCGTCTGCGCCGCCCGCTGGAAAGAGGCCTACGACGCCGGGGCGGCTCCCCTGGTTCGACTGGCCGCGACGCACGAAGGGACCCTCCGGCATGCCACCCTCGAGCAGCTGAAGGAGTACGCGATCGAGGAAGATTCCGCCGAAGACCCTGACGCAGAGGACTGAGAGCCCCTACCTCCGAGACCCAACCCACGACCGGAAAGGAAGTCGCCACCATGCAGAATCGGCAAGCACAACGCGCGAGATGGGCGCGTCAGATGGGTCTGGCATTGCTGCTCACCCTCCTGACGGCGGGCTGGGCGCCACTCTGTTCGGCTCAGGATCTGGTAGGCCTCTACCTGACCTGGAAGAACGACCCCGCGACGACGGCGACCGTCAACTGGGTCGACTTGTACGAAACCAGCAGCAGCACTCTCTGGTATCGAAAGAAAGGAGAGGCGGAGTGGCGCTCCGCCGAGGCGACCCGCAGCCAGGCGGGCCCCTCGACGCTCCAGATTCGCCGGGTTGAATTGAAGGAGCTGACTCCCGATTCAGTCTATGAGATCGGGATCGGACAGCGACCCGCCCGGGAGACGGACGGATGGCGGTTGCGGACGATGCCGGCGACCCTCTCCCGCCCCATCCGGTTCGTCTCTGGCGGCGATATGATGCACAACCGGCAGATGGTCGACGCCATGAACAAGCAGGTCGGCGCCCTCGACCCAGACTTCGCGCTGCTCGGTGGCGACCTCGCCTACGCCAATGGTGTCACCGCCTCCCGCTGGGTCGACTGGCTCCAGTCCTGGATGCTCCACTGTGTCGGCAAGGACCGTCGCCTCATCCCCATGGTCGTCGCGATCGGCAATCACGAAGTCAAGGGGGGCTACAACGGCAAGATCCCGGACGATGCCCCCTACTACTACACCCTCTTCGATACGCCGGGAGGCCGTTCGTTCTACACCCTCGACTTCGGTCGCTACCTCTCGCTCGTCTCTCTCGATTCAGGACACACCAATCCGATCGGAGGAGCCCAGGCCGGCTGGCTCCAGCAGGCACTCGCCGAACGGGTAGACCAGCAGTTCCTCTTCGCGTTCTACCATTACCCGGCTTACGGGACGACCAAGGCCCCACGCAACGGGCTCCCCATCGACGCGCGCCAGTCGGTCGAAATTCGACAACACTGGCTCCCCCACTTCGAGCGCTATGGCGCGACAGCCCTCTTCGAGAACGACCACCACAACTACAAACGCTCCCATCGCCTGCGGCAACATCGACGCGATGACGAGAATGGGCTCCTCTTCCTCGGAGACGGCGCCTGGGGTGTTCGGACCCGCGAGGTGCCCTCCCCAGAGGTGGGATGGTGGCTGGCCAAGGCCGAACCACGAAACCATCTTTTCCACGTCGAACTGCGCCCCAATGGCACGGCGACCATCGAAGCCGTCGACGACAAAGGGCAAGTCTTCGACCGCGTCGAGATCAGCCAGCCTCGCACCAGGCCAGTCCACCCCTAGACCGTCCATTGATGAATGAGCGACGGACAGGGTCGAGCGGTTGTGGCGACGTCTTTCTGAAGCGGAAGAAGGGAACTCCCCGCAACAGTCCTGCTCCATCGGGACCTGTCCACCTCCCGCCCCCGCGATGGGCTGCGCCTGTGGTCTCCTCGACAAGCGGAAATCCCTCCTGCCCCGCTGTCCGCTGGCGCTCTCCCGATTCCACCGATCGACCCTTCCTGTCGGTGAGCCCGCTGAATCTGCTGCTTGTTTTTTGAGGACGTGCTGGAAGGTCGGGAATTATGGGAAAAAAGGGACGTCTTTTCAATTAGGTTGGGTTTCTGGTTTAATGCCGGAATGATGATTGAGAGTACAGACGCAAATGGCACGACTGGCCCGAGTGGTCAAAATGGAAACACGGAATCCCCCAAACGGCTCGATGGTCGCAGGCCTGACGAGCTGCGGCCGCTGCAGCTGATCTGCAGCTTCACCCGGTACGCCGAAGGATCGGTCCTGATCGAGGCCGGGCACACCCGCGTGCTCTGCACCGCCTCGGTCGAGGAGAAGGTTCCAGGC
>JBEIJP010000490.1:0-3127 GCA_040380245.1 Acidobacteriota bacterium
GGCGGCCTTGGTCGTCAGCTGGTGAGCTTCGAGCAGCGCTGGAAGCCGCCTGGAGACCCCGTCCAACATTGAGACCGGAGCGGAGGCGGCAGTCTCTCCCGCACTCCGCTCCGCCGCCTTGATCGCCTCCCAATTGCTCAAGACCTCCGCCGTCGACTCGACCTTCTCCTCCCCAAAGACGTGGGGATGGCGACGCACCATCTTTTCGTGAACCCGACCAATCGAGTCCCAGATGGTGAAGCGCCCGGACTCGGCGGCCAACTGGCCATAGAAGACCAGCTGAAAGAGCATGTCCCCCAGCTCGTCCCGCAACTCATCCCAGTCGCCTGCTTCGACCGCGTCGAGCAGCTCATAGGCCTCCTCGATCAGCATCGGGCCAAGACTGGAGAGCGTCTGCTCCCGGTCCCACGGGCATCCTTCCGGGGAGCGCAATCGCGCCATCAGCTCGACCAGTGACTCCAGTTGTCGGTTCGTTGTCATCCCGTTCTGTTCCCTTCCCCGCCGATCCGCAGTTCGGACCCCTTCCAGTTGGGCGGCAGCGCCCGGATCTGGTATAGTGTGGGTCGTTCATTGAGACTGATTCTCCTGGTAAACACGGCCAGGAGCTTGGAGGCGCATCTGATCTGGTGATCGGCACGGACTTCAAATCCGCTGGGCCGGTGCGGAAGCGTCGGTTGGTCGGGTTCGATTCCCACACGCCTCCGCCATCCCTTTCCTGAACGGCTCCGCCAATCCTGCCACATCAGGTCGAGTGCCCCTGCTTGCTCGCCGCCGACTCCTCTTTCTGCAGCAAGGCATCGTAGAAGGCGTCGTGAAAGGTCTCCTGAAGCGAGAGGGGTTGCATCTCCGGCACGTGCCGCCCGATGACGTACCGCTCCGTGCCATAGAGAACCAGGGCCACGACGGCCGCGATCACGATCGCGATCAGCAGCAGAATCCCGACCCGCTGGACCTCCCCGATCAACACCCCGATCGCTCCGCTGAAAAAATAACCTCCGGTCACCAGGATTCCCACCCAGACCCCGCAACTGGCGAGGGTCAGCGGTCCGAACCGGCGAAATTTCATATGCGCAAAGCCCCAGAAGACGGCACTGGCCGTGCGCAGCCCAAAGACATATTTGACGAGGAAGATCGAGAAGACGCCGAAGCGGGCCGATAGTCGCTCGAGGCGGGGTCGGGCTTGCAGGTAGAAGCGGCTGCTCTTCAACTTCTCTTTGCCGCGGTATCCCAGAAAATAGCTGAGACAGTCGCCAACGAATCCCCCTGCCGTTCCGACAAGAACGGCCTCCCCGAACCCGAAGAGACCGTAATGGGCGAGAACCCCCGCCAAGAGGAGGGTCAAATCACCTTCGATCATGACACCGAAGAAGACCGCCCACAGCCCATATTCCCTGATCAGGTTCTCTATTACCATGGATTCGCCGGAAAAGACTTTGGACCGTTGATCCCGGGCCGTTCATCCCACGTAAGATACTTGAAGGGGGAAGGTAGCGCAAGCGGCCAATTCGAGGCAGTCTCGAAGCCGAGTCGAGGGGGAAGACCTGATCAGCTAGGCTTTCGGGTGGGTTCGATCGTAGATCTCCATCAGCTTGTCCATCGAGACGTGGGTATATTGCTGCGTCGTGGAGAGCCGGGCGTGGCCAAGCAGTTCCTGAATGGCCCGCAGGTCCGCTCCGGCGTCCAAGAGGTGGGTCGCGAAGGAGTGGCGTAAGCTGTGTGGACTGATCCGTTGAAGGTCGACACACTGGCGGCAGTACTTATCGATCATCCGGGCAACGGAGCGAGTCGTGATCCGCGTCCCCTGGTAATTGAGAAAGAGCGCGTGGGGATCGAGTAGCGCCGAGTCGACCTGCGCCTCGAGCAACAGTTGTCCGCGCACCCCCAGGTAGCCCTGGAGGGCCACCCGCGCGTGATCACCGAAGGGAACAATGCGCACCTTGCGCCCTTTCCCTTTGACGCGGACCGATTGATTGGTGAAGTCGACATCGGCGAGGTTGAGTCCGACCAGTTCTGAAACGCGCAGTCCGCTGGCATAGAGCAGCTCGAGAATCGCCCGATCGCGCTTGCCCAGCACCGTCTCGGTCTCCGCCGTCTCGATCAGGCGGACCATCTGCTCGATGGTCAGGTACGTGGGAAGGTGTCGCTCGACGCGCGGACTGGAGACCAGGCTCGCCGGGTTGACCTCCAACTGCCCCTCCCGGCAAAGGAAGCGGAAGAAGGTCCGGAGCGAAGCGACCTTGCGGTGAATGGAGCTCTTCTTCTTTTTCTTGTCGTAGAGCGAGACCATATACTCGCGAATGGTCAGATGGTCGATCTGCTCGAGCGGGACAGTGCGCCGCACCCCCGCGGGATCGGGCGGTGCGAGATAATCATAGAACTGCAGCAGGTCGCTCTGATAGTTCCGCAAGGTATGCGACGACGCGTTACGTTCGTACTGCAGGTGATGGAGAAAGAGAGCGATCTGGGATTCCACCGCGCGCCTCCGATCAACAAGGAGAGCCCTTCCGCAAGAGGTCGAGAAGGGCGGACTCGTCATCGCAACGAAATTCGATCCGGGCCTGCCGGAGAGGAAGCGAGGAAGGCGCGATCCACGCTGGCGGAAGGTTGGCCGCGTCCTTCTCCGTCAGCAGAAGCGCCTCGGCTCCCGCGATCTCGGCCTGACGCGACAACTCCTCCAACTCGGCCTCCCGATAGCGATGATGATCGGGAAAGGACCGGGTCAGGACCACTTCGGCGTCCGCCGCGCGCAGATCGGCGAAGAACTGCTCCGGGTGGGCGATGCCAGCGAAGGCCGCGACCCGCCGGTGGCGCAGGTCCTCGCGTCTCCATACGGAAGGGGATCCTCCCAACGGGGCCTGAACTGGAGACAGGGTCGTCAACTCATGCCACGCGAAGAAGATGGGAACGCCCGGGCGCAGATGGCGACGAAGCGTCTCGACCAGGGCTTGCCGATCGAAGGAACGATCGCTGCGGGTGACAATCACCGCGTCGGCCCTCGCCAGTGCCGAAAGAGGCTCCCGGAATCTTCCCCAGGGGACCAGCCGAACGTTGGTGAACGATTCCGTCGCATCGACGAGAAGCAGATTGAGATCTCTGGCGAGTCGCAGGTGCTGGTACCCGTCATCCA
>JBEIJP010000491.1:0-3124 GCA_040380245.1 Acidobacteriota bacterium
CGGGCGCGGCGTCTACCGCTCGCGCGACGGCGGGAAGACCTGGCAGCACGTCGGGCTGCGACGGGTCGGTCAGATTGGCGCGATCCGGATCCATCCCCGCAATCCCGCAATCGTCTATGTCGCGGCCCTCGGACAGCCCTTTGGCCCCAACGAGGAGCGGGGCGTCTTCCGCACGCGGGATGGGGGCGAGACGTGGGAGAAGGTGCTCTACCTCAACGATCGCACCGGGGTCATCTCGCTGGCGCTCAACCCGGCCAATCCGGACGAACTCTACGCCGGGGCCTGGCAGGCGGTGCGTCACCCGTGGACGATCCTCAGCGGCGGGCCGGCGAGTGTCACCGGCCTCTACAAGACGACCGATGGCGGCACGACCTGGACCCACCTGACCGCGGGGCTGCCGACCGGCCTTATCGGCAAGGTCGACATCGACCTCTGCCAGGCCGCTCCCCAGCACGTCTATGCCATTCTCGAAGCCGACGGCGAGCAGGGCGGCGTCTACCGCTCCAGCGACAGCGGCGCGACCTGGAAGCGGGTCAACGCCACCTCGGGGCTTCTGGCGCGTCCCTTCTACTACACCTACCTCGACGTCGACCCGAAGGATCCGGAGAAGGTCTGGGTCAACAACCTCTCCCTCTGGCGCTCGACCGATGGAGGACGGACCTTCCAGACCGTCTCGACGCCCCACGGCGACAACCACGGGATGTGGATCAATCCGGACAATCCAGACCTGATCGTTCAGTCGAATGACGGCGGAGCCAATGTCTCGCTCGATGGCGGACGCAGCTGGTCGAGCATCTACAATCAACCGACGGCCGAGATCTATCAGGTGGCGGTCGATGATCAGACGCCCTACCGGGTCTACGGCGCACAACAGGACAACACGACTCTGATCGTTCCCAGCCTGCCGCTCCTGGACGAACCGGTCGATGACCCACTTCAGCTCTGGCAGGTAGGGCCGGGCTGTGAGACCGGGCCGATCCTCCCGCACCCACGCAACCCGCGGGTAGTCTATGGCGCCTGCAAGGGGGAGTTCTACCGGATGAACCTCGCGACGGGCCAGACGGTCAGCTACTGGGTCCACCCGCAGAACCGCTACGGCCATAACCCGCGGGATATCCGGTACCGGTTTCAGCGGGTCTCCCCGCTCGAGGTCTCGCCGCACGACCCGAGCGTCATCTACCACGCCTCGCACGTCGTCCACCGCACGCGCGACGAGGGGGTGACGTGGGAGGTGATCAGCCCCGACCTGACGGCCAACGAACCGGAACGACAGGTCATCTCCGGCGGGCCGATCACGCGGGACATCACCGGCGAAGAGGTCTACAGCACGATCTATGCGTTGCGGGAATCCCCGCTCGAGCCCGGCGTGCTCTGGGCCGGCGCCAACGATGGGCCCGTCCACGTCTCGCGCGACCACGGGCGGACCTGGCGTCGGGTGACGCCGGAGGGGCTCCCCCCCGGCGGGAGGGTGCAAAATATCGAGCCCTCGCCTCATCGCAAAGGCTCGGCCTACCTGGCGATCTACCGCTATCTGCTCGACGACTGGCAGCCCTACCTCTACCTGACCAACGATTACGGGGCGACCTGGCGTCGCCTGACCGATGGGCGCAACGGGATTCCTGCCGATACGCCAACGCGGGTCGTGCGCGAGGACCCCTCGCGCGAGGGGCTGCTCTATGCCGGGACAGAGTTTGGGATGTACGTCTCCTTCGATCAGGGAGGGCGCTGGCACCGCTTTCAGCGCAACCTGCCCGTCACGCCGGTGACCGACCTCCGAGTCCACCGACGGGACCTCGTCGTCTCGACGATGGGGCGCGGCTTCTGGATCCTCGATGATCTGACGCCGCTTCATCACCTCGGAGGGGCGACAGCGACGACCGCGCGGCTGGTTCCCCCACGCGAAGCGACGCGGATGCGTTATCCGTCGATGGGGGGACGACCGGAGGTTCCGGAGTACCCCGCGCCGGCGGCGACGATCGACTACTGGCTCCCGGCGACTCCCCCCAGGGAGATTGCTCTGGAGATTCTCGACCGCGAAGGGCGTCCAATCCATCGCGAGGTCGGCCGGCCCGCCGCGACCGATCCCGCTCCGGGGCAAGGCATGCGGGCTCCCGCCCGGACCGCGCCGGCGACGCGTGGGCTGACCGCCCGGCCGGGCCATAACCGCTACCGTTGGGATCTGCGGATCGACGATGGCGCCGGTGGAGGGCGGTCTCTGCCTGGCCCCCTCGCCGCCCCGGGGAGCTATCGGGTTCGACTGACCGTCGACGGAGAGCAACTGACAGAGTCGCTGACGCTCGTCGCCGACCCCCGGCTCGCCGCCGACGGTGTCACACAGGCCGACCTCGAAGAGCAACTGGCGCTCTCCCTGGCGATTCGCGCGACGACCCGCGAGGCCCGCGCCCTGGTCGACCGGATCGACGCGCGCTTGCGCTCGGTTCCAGACGCCCAGAAGGCCCCCTGGCAGGCGCTCCGCGCACGACTGGTCACCGCCCCGGGGGCATACCCGCAACCGATGCTGATCGACCAACTCGGGAGCCTCTACCGGATGGCCACCAGCGCCGATCGCAAGGTCGGGCGGAGCGCCTTCGACTTTCACGACGAACTGCGGCAAGCCCTGCGTGGCCTGGAGGCGGAAGCGGCCGCCCTTGCCGGCGGAACTCCGCAACGCTGACCCAGTCGATCTGGTCAGAGAGAAGAGAAATGAAGCGAGGCAGAAGTCGATCTCCTGCCAGACCACCATACAGCACAAATCACGACCGGGGACGCCTTCCATCTCTTCAACGGCAGTCCCTGGCGACAGGAAGTAGGAAGGGTCTATCAATGAAAGCACTACGAAAGGAGCACCTCGACGTAGAAGGTCTCCATTATGTCGATTCCCAACCCGAGCCGGTGCCGACACCATCGGAGGTCAAGATTCGAGTCATCGCCGCCGGCATCTGTGGCACGGATTATGGGATCTACCACTCGTCGACGCGACGTGGCATCCAGGATGAGATGCTGCGCCACCTCGGGCAGGACTCCTCGCGCTACCAGCCGCTCGTCATTGGCCACGAGTTCTGCGGAGAGGTCGTCGAAGTCGGCGCCGGGGTCTCACCGGATCTCGTCCGGGTCGGCGATTACG
>JBEIJP010000492.1:0-3100 GCA_040380245.1 Acidobacteriota bacterium
GGCAATATCCAGAAGATCGGCCGGAAGTGCCTTGTCGATGGGGTGCTCGACAAGGCCGAGGTCCCGACCGGCCCCGGCCTCTGGTTCATGGACTCCTCCTCCGCCGCCGCCGAGATGGTCACGCTCTGCGCCGCGGCCGGCTTTGTCGTCCACTTCTTCCCGACCGGCCAGGGCAATGTCATCGGCAATCCGATCCTGCCGGTCATCAAGATCTGCGCCAACCCCAGAACCGTCCGGACGATGGCCGAGCACGTCGATGTCGATGTCTCGGGCTTGCTCCGCCGCGAGATGACGCCCGACCAGGCTGGGGACGCGCTCCTCTCGATGATGCTGCGGACCGCCGATGGCCGCCTGACCGCGGCCGAGGCCCTCGGCCACCGCGAATTTGTCCTGACGCGACTCTACGAGAGCGCCTGAGGAGGGCACGATGGCACGAATCCTCGCCGCTCATCTTCGTCCCCTGGTCGCCGCTCTTCTCGAGAAGGGAGGCGCCTCCCCTCCCATGGCGGCGTCGACGGCCCGCGCCCTCGTCGCCGCCGAGGAGGAGGGGATGCCCTCCCACGGGCTCAGCCGTCTTCCCCAGTACCTCGGACATCTGCGCACGGGGCGCGTCGATGGCCAGGCGGTCCCGTCAGTCCTGCGGGAGGGCCCGGCGACCGCCCTCATCGACGCCGCCGATGGCCTCGCCTTTCCCGCCTGCGACCTGGCGATCGAGCGCGGGATGGCGCTGGCGCGCGCCGCGGGCGTCGCCTGGGTCGGGGTCACCAACAGCCACCACTTCGGGGTCGCTTCCTGGCACCTCCGCCCACTTGCCGAGGCCGGCCTGGTCGGGCTGGCCTTCAGCAACTCCCCGGCGGCCATGCCGGCCTGGGGCGGCAAGCGCCCCCTCTTCGGCACCAACCCGATCGCCGCCCTCTTTCCCCGTCGCCATCACCCTCCACTGATCATCGATATGTCTCTCTCAGAGGTCGCCCGCGGCAAACTGATGGTCGCTGCCCGGGAGGGGCGCGAAATCCCTCTCGGCTGGGCCCTCGATCGCGATGGACAGCCGACCACCGACCCCCAGGCCGGTCTCGAGGGGATGATGCTCCCCGCTGGCGGAGTCAAGGGCGCGATGCTCGCTCTCCTGGTCGAGCTGCTCTGCTGTGCCCTCTCGGGGGCTCACTTTGGTTTTGAGGCCGACTCCTTCTTTGAGGATCAGGGAAACCGTCCGCGAATCGGACAGGCCTTCCTCCTCCTCGACCCTTCCGCCTTGGCTGGGGAGCAGGTCTTCGACGAGCGCCTCGAGACCCTCGTCTCCGTCATGCTTCTCGACCCGGAGGTTCGCCTCCCCGGCCTGCGTCGTCTCAACGCGATTGCCCGGGCTGCCGCCGAGGGAATCTCTCTCTCCCCACCGCTCCTCGCCCTCCTGGCGCCGGATCCCTCGCTCCTTCTTCCGGAATGAGTCGCGGCAAGACCCGTCAAGGCTGGTTTCGTCAACGTTCGACCAAAAGGGAATACCTGGGAGGTTTGGCGGGCCTTCATCGCCCCCAGCCTCCATCTCTTTCCCCACCTTCCTCTTCCTGGCGTCTTCGCTCCTTTGCGTGAGAAAAAGAAGAAGGACCCGGTGCGACGACCACTACCGTGCAGGGAGCACCGGGATCGTCAGTGTCGCCGCCTTGGTCGTCGTCAACGCCGGCAGGTTATAGCCCCCGCTGAGCCCGGAGAGCGATTCGTTGAGCAGCACCCCGGTGATCGCCTCGTCCTCCGCCGTCCAGAACTTCATCCACCCTGTTCGCCCCGCCGGGATGACCGTCGAGTAGCGCGGCACCGTCCGCGGAAAGTTGTTCCCCACCATCCCCCGCAGCTGACACGAGCCTCCCGCGATCGAGAAGCTCCGCGCCGTCTCGCTGTCGTCAAAGAGCAGCCCCGCCAGCGAGCCGATCGTCTGCGCCCCGGTCGTCAAGTCTCCCCCGATCCGGTTGACGATCAGCATCGGGCTGTTCCCATTCGCCAGCGACGGCAAGGTGTAGGCCGCCAGCGTGCGCGGCAGCTCGTCATAGCCAACTCCATTGAAGGCGATCGTCGTCGTCGTCGCGTTGGGATTGCAGAGCGGCAAGGTCTGCACCAGCCCCGCAACCCCGATCGCCGGAAGATTGGCGTGGTGGCCGCTCTCAAACCGCACGACGCTGCCTCCAATCAGGTAGTTCCCAATCACCGGACACCCGTTCGCGTCGACCGCCACGGCGATCAGGTAGCCCGTCACGCCCGGGTCGAAGTCGCTCGCCAGGAAGCTGACCGTCTGGTTCTGCGTCAGGGTGACGATCTGATCGGCCACTGCGCAGCTCGATCCATCGACGAAGAAGAGATGGACGTAGGCCGGATTGGCCGGGTTGGTGTTGGTCAACGAGATCTGGCTGTCGCTCGATGACTTGCTCGCCGAAGAAGTATAGACCGAGAAGATCAGCACGCTCCCCGGCTTCTGCTGATTGGGCACGCCGGCGGCGATCGGGAGGTTGCCCGGCCCCGACGGGGGGAGGCTGACCGCGACGCAGGTCTGCGGCCCGGGCAGCCCACCGATCGTTGTGGTGACGCACTGCGGCGTCCCCCCGTTCGCCTGGACGCCAACCTGTGCCTGGTAGGCGATCGTCACACTGCCATTCCCGGGGATCGTCCCGGTCCACCGGACCGTGCGGTTGCCCGCCGTCCCCACCGCGACCCGCTGCAGATCCTCCTCGCTCTCGGCCATCGACGGACTGTCTCCAATGACGCACGTTCCGAACGGAGCCGAACAGGCGAGGGCGACCAGCCCCGTCGGCAGGCTCGCCTGGTACGTCGAGGCGGTCGGCGTCGAGGCGGTGTTGGTCAACGTCTGCGTGATCGTCACCAGACTGCCCGGCCCAACCTCTCCGCCCTGCTGGGTCCCGACGGAGGCTCCACCCGCCACCGTGCTGACCGTCCCGACCGCGGTGAAGGCCACCCCGGCCGTTGTCGCCGTCAGGACGTTCGGCCCCGCTGCCGCTCCCAGCGTCCAACTCCCGACGGTCGCGATCCCGCTGGCATTGGTCGTCTGCGCCGCCCCGGTGAGGCTGCCACCCCCGGAGGCGATGGCAAAGGTCAC
>JBEIJP010000493.1:0-3099 GCA_040380245.1 Acidobacteriota bacterium
CCAAGAATGATCAGGTTCATCGGGTGCCTCCGTTGGGCGAGAGGAGGGTCGACAGGTCCCCCCGGGCGCGTGCTTCCGCGACGCGGGCCCGCCAGTGTGAGAGCTGGGCGAGGGCGGCGTCGACCTCCGCCTGGGCCACCAGCCGCATCGCCTCAGCCACTTCGCTGACCGTTCCCAGCTCGGCCTCGTAGCGTTTGCGGACGCGGAGTTCTGTCTCCCGTGCCGCGCTCAATTGGCGGGGAGCGAGCGATCGATAGGCCTCGGCCGAGGTGTGGAGCGCGCGCGCCCGGGCCTCGTCGGCCTGGAGCGACTGCCGGGCCGCGGCGACGCGGGCCTCTTCCGCCGCCCGCAACCGCTCCTCTTCCCGTCGCGCCGCCCGCCAGCGAAAGAGGTCTGTCGGCGCGAAGCTGATCAGCAGGCCCGTTGCCCAGTTCGGCGTGTCCGGAAGGAGGCCCCGCGTCCCGAGGATTCGCCCGTCGATCCGCGCGCCCGTTCCGCGCGCGAAGAGCGCGGTCTGCCACTGGAAGCGCGGTCGGAACGACTTCTCCACCAGCGCTTGCCGTGCCAGGGAGATCGCCGCCGACGATTGTCGCAGGAGCAGCAGCGGGTGGACCTGGCTTCCCACGGCCTCTCCCTCTCTCTGCCATCCCCCCGCCCGATCCGCCGCGAGTTCGGCGACGTCGATGCGCACGGTCTCTCCGGCGAGCCCGATCGAGCTCGCGAGCGTCACCAGCGCCAACTCCGCCCGCTCCCGCGCCTCGATCAGGCGGTTCCGGGCGGTTGCCAGCTCGACCTCGACCCGCGATCCATCCGCCCCGGGGCGCAGCTCGTTGCTGACCAGCGTCTGGACCGTCAGCGCGAACGTCTCCATACGCGCGACGTTGGCCTCAGCGGCACGCACGACCTCTGCCGCCGCCGCCGCCCGCAGAAACGCGTCAGCGGCTCCGAGCGCCGCCTCCATCTCGGTCAGGGCCAGGCTGGCCTCTGCTTCGGCGACGACCCGCCCCGCCAGCGCCCGCTCCGCCTGCCGCTGCCCGAAATCGAACGGCTCCCAGGTGACGATCAGTCCGCCGCCGCTCCCCCAGGCGCTCTCGCCGAACGAGGGCTCTCCGATGACCGGCCCGGAGATCGGTGGGATCGCCGATTGGGGAAAGAACTGCCCGAAGATGTTGTTGCGCGTCCCGCGCGTCTGTTGCCAGTCGAGCTCCGCCTTCGGCAGGTAGGAGAGCCGGGCGATCTCTTCCCGGGCCGTCGCCGCTCCGACCCTCGCGCGCGCCTCCTCGATCGCCGGCAGGTTCTTCCTGGCAAGGGCGATCGCGTCGCGCAAGCGAAGCGCGGCGGGGGCCCCCTCCTGTGCCGCGACGCGCCCTGTTCCCCAGACCATCAGCGTCAACATCCCCAGCGCCAGGACGAGCGCCTGCCGGCCCCGCACCGCGCTCAAGGGTTCCCAAATCCACCTTTTCGACATGTGGTTCTCTGCTCCATCCATCGTCTCTTGATTGGGTAAGGAAGGATTCTCTGCGCCCAGGCAGAGAGTTCGCTCGCTCTTTTTAGAGAACTCCCCCCGGGCCCGCCGACAGGGCGAGCCGCGGAAGAGTCCGACTGGATATCGTTGTTTCGATCAATGCCGCTGGATGGCGGGCAAAGAGGGGAGCGTCACTCGTAGCGCATCGCTTCGACCGGCGCCAGCCGGGAAGCCGCGCGGGCGGGAAAGATCGTCGCGACCAGGGTGATGACGATCGCCAGCAGGGTGATCCAGAGGCAGTCGAGTGGACGCACCCGGAGCGTGACGCTCGAGATCGAGTAGATCTCGGCCGGCAGGGAGATGAGCGAGAAGGCGTTGGCCAGCCAGCTCAGCAGGACGCCGAGCCCGAGTCCGAGGCTGGCCCCGATCAGCCCGATCATTCCTCCCTGGAGCAGGAAGATCCAGCCGATCGAGCGGGGCGTCGCCCCTTGCGCCCGAAGAATGGCGATGTCCCGGTTCTTTTCGATGACCATCATCGTCAGAGCGGTGATGATGTTGAGCGCCGCCACCGCGATCAGCAGCGAGAAGAAGATGACGATCAACCGATGCTGCAACTGCAGGGCGGCGAAGAGGGGCCGGTTGAGTTCCTGCCAGCTCGTGGTGAGGTAGCCGCTGCCAGCCGCTTCGCGGACCCGGGCGGCGACCGCCTCGACCTCGTTGAGATCGACGACCTTCATCTGGATCACGCTCGCGCTGCCCAGACCTGCCCCATCCGTCGGAGTCAATGCCAGCGCGTCCCCCAGCGCCACATAGCCCCACTTGGCGTCATACTCGTAGAGGCCCGAGGAGAACCGACCAATGACGGCCAGGGGCGTGTAGCGCGGTCGGTTCTGCATCCCCGCCGGCGTCAGCCGCGAGCTGACCGAGATCGCCGTGACGACATCTCCCTGCCTGGCTCCGAGCAGTCGGGCGAGTTCCGTCCCGAGAATCAGTCCCGGCGGATCCGTCTGCCGGCCCAGCTCGGACGGAGCGCCCTCGACCATCGTCGTCGTCAATTCGTTCGCTTCCGGCGGGGCTGTCAGGTCGACCCCCTTGAGGATCACCTGCTCCTGCCGGTCTCCCAGGCTGAGCAGCACCGGGACGTAACTCGTCGCGGCGACGGCCCGAATACCGGGAAGCTTCGCCAGGCGGCGCGCCAGCCCGGCTGAATCCTCGATCGGGCCATTGTCCTCCCGCAGCAGGTTGAGGTGGGCCGTCCCCTGCAGGATCCGCTCCTGCACCTCTCCCCGAAAGCCTGTCACCACGGCCTGGGCGATGATCAGGGCCGCCACCCCGACGCCAATTCCGAGGATGGCGATCCCAGTGATGACCGAGACGGCCGTCTGTCGTCGTTTCGCGCGCAGGTAGCGCCAGGCAATGAAGAGTTCGTAGCCCATCAGCTTTTCGGCGCTTCCGGTCGCATGTGCGGGAAGAGGATCACGTCCCGGATCGAGTGCTGGTTGGTCAGGAGCATGACCAGGCGGTCGATCCCGATCCCCCTCGCCCGCCGTCGGAGGCAGCCCGTAGGCCAGGGCTCGCAGGTAGTCCTCGTCCATCATCATCGCCTCCTCATCTCCGCCAGCGCGCTGCTGGAC
>JBEIJP010000494.1:0-3094 GCA_040380245.1 Acidobacteriota bacterium
CCGACGATCCAACTCAGCCGACATCCGACCTATCAGGAGGGGCAACTGCACGGCTGCCACGTCGACCTGCGCCCCTACATCCTCAGCGGAGAGGGGGTGACGATCGTGCCCGGAGGGCTGACCCGCGTCGCCCTGCGCCGTGGATCGCTGGTCGTCAACTCGTCGCAGGGCGGAGGCAGCAAGGATACCTGGGTCCTCAACCGCTGAACGGCAGACCCGATTGGAGAGAGCAAGCCACTATGTTATCGCGTGTCGCAGACGCCCTCTACTGGATGTCCCGCTATGTTGAACGAGCGGAAGATATCACGCGGATCCTGACGGTCAACTTTCACTCGCTGCTCGACGCGCCGGTCGAGGTCGGCGAATTGGCCTGGCAGCCGATCATCGCCATCACCGGGGATGAGGAGCGCTACCGTCAATCGTACCAGGAGTACAACGCGCGCCATGTCAGCGAATTTCTTCTCTGGAATCCGGCGAATCCGAACGCGGTGACGACCTGCATCACCCGGGCGCGGGAGAATGCGCGGAGCGTGCGCGAGCAGATCAGCAGCGAGATGTGGGAGAACCTCAACCGCCTCTACTTTCTGGTCCGCAATCTCGATCGGGAGGTGACGGGGAGGGGCCCCTACGAGTTCTTCGATCAGATCCGTTATGGATCCTGGGCCTTTCAAGGCATCACCGCCGAGACGATGACGCACGGGGAGGCCTACGAGTTCATCCAGCTGGGGAAGCTGATGGAGCGGGCCGACAAGACCCTGCGGACGCTCGATGTCAAGTACTCAGCGGTCAACACGATGCGGGAGGGGCCGGAGGTGTCGCTGCAGCTGATCTCGCTGCTGCGCTCCTGCAGCGGATTCGAGGCCTTCCGGAAGACGGGAGCGGCGCAGCTGCAGTCGTCGCGGGTCGCCGAATTCCTGCTGCTCGATCAGACCTTTCCGCGGGCGGTCGGATTCTGCCTCCACCGTGCGCTGCGCTCGATCAACGCGATCTCAGGGGACGCCTCCCGTCCAGCACAGATCTCGCCGCACAGCAATCCGCAGCGGATGATCGGCCGGATCTGCGCCGACCTCGAGTACCTCAACATCGACGAGGTCCTCGGTGCCCGCATGCACCCCTTTCTCGACACCCTCTTGATGCGGATCAACCAGGTCGGGGACGAGATCACCCGGACGTTCTTCAATACCCAGGTCATCCTCCCGGGGCGCACGCAACAGCCAGCCCAGCAACAGCAGCAGTAACGCTCTCCCGGAGAGAAGAGGACGATGCGTCGACGATGAGACTACAGATTCGGCACACCACCATTTTCCAATACTCGGAAGCGATCAACGAGGCCTACACCGAGATGCGGCTGCGCCCACTCGAAGGCGCTGGGCAGCGCTGTTATCGCTTTTCGCTGATGACGGAGCCTCGCGGCGAGGTCATGTCCTACATCGACCGCTACGGCAACACCGTCCACCATTTCGACACGCTGCAGTCGCACGACCGGGTCGTCGTCACGGCGGCGAGCGACGTCGAGACTTCCCCGGCCTTTCTCTCCGAGCCGGCCCCCTTCTCCCCGCTCGACGCCTACGATTTTCTCGCGCCAACCGACTATGTTCCCCTGGTCGAGGAGATCGAGTCCTTCGCGCGACGCCACGCCGTTCCGGACGATCCGCCAGCGACGGCCTTCGGCCTGATGGAGGGGCTCTTCCGCGAGCTGGTCTACGACCCGCAGGCGACGGACGTCAAGACACGCGCGCCAGAGGCCCTCCGCTTGAAGCGGGGAGTCTGCCAGGACTTTGCGCACTTGATGCTCGCCGGGTGCCGCTCCCTCGGCATTCCCGCCCGCTACGTCAGCGGCTACCTCTACTCCGCGCGGGTCGCGCGAGAGTCAGAGACGTCGGGAGAGCCTCGCCCGAGCAACGCCGCCTCGCACGCCTGGGTCGACGTCTACCTGGCTGAGCGTGGATGGGTCTCGCTCGATCCGACCCACAATTGCGAGCAGACGGAGCAGTACGTCCGGGTCGCCACCGGGCGCGATTACGCCGATGTCCCGCCGACGCGCGGCATCTACAAAGGAGCGGCGAGCGAGGAGCTCGAGGTCTCAGTCGAGGTCAAAGCGGTACCCCATTGATCTTCCCGCCAGCTCCGGCCAGAAGGGGCTCGCCAGACGCAGGCGTTGGTCCCGAGGCGATCTCCGATCAGCGAATCAGCAAGCGCAGCAGATCGTGGCGGGAGACGATGCCGACCGGCACGCCATCGCGAACAACGGGAATGCGGTTGATGTCGTGCTGGAACATGAGGATGACCGCCTCGTTCATCGTCTGGTCCTCAGTGACGGTGATGACGTTCGGCTCCATGATCTCCCTGGCCTGGAGCGTACGGGCCGCCTCGTAGATGCGCTCGACACTGTCGGAACTGATCCATTGCCCGAGCAGCTGCGGAGCCCGGAAGGTCGAGAAGGGGAACCCCTTCTCCCTGGCGGCAAAGTCCGATTCGGTGATCACGCCGACGAGCAGCCCCTCTCGATTGACAACAGGGGCGCAGCCGATGTGGCGGTCGAGCATGGTCCTGGCCACCTCCTCCAGCGTCGCCTCTTCCTGCACCACCACCACCGGTGTGGACATTACTTCTCTTACCTTCATGCCGGTTCGGCTCCTTTCCTCGGTCAAACGATCTCTCTCCAGGTAATCTCGTCAATGATTGTAGCCACAAGCGGGGTCCCCGGGAAGAGAGGAGGGAGGGGAGAGAAGTGAGAAGAGAGAGGTTGCGCGGCACGGTTCTGTCAGCAAGAACCAATGACTGCACGCTCGATCATCCAGCCAGGGAGACTGGAAAGTCGTCAGAGAAGCCACTTCAGTTCTCCTCTTCCTGTCAGGGAGACAGGAAGAAGCTCGCTTCGGGCCTGGGTACGCGAACCTCCGGTTATGACTTATTGAATTTCGATTTTATCGATAGAGAGAAAGGCCGGAACAAGGTGGTCAACGTCATTATCAGTTGTGACGAGTTTTGAACCTGAGATATGAGCGGCGGCTGCGATACACTACTTGAGAATTGGGCGCGTTTCGACCTCGACGTCGGGTGGGAGAAGCGGCAAATGGTTGTAGGGCCGGTC
>JBEIJP010000495.1:0-3089 GCA_040380245.1 Acidobacteriota bacterium
GTGATCATGGGGCGGCTGATTCCGGCCGGTACCGGCATGGAGTTCTATCGCAATGTCCGGATCGCCCCCGACAGCACCGTTCAGGAGGTTCGGGCTGAAGAGATCGACGACTCCCAGCTCTACCTCGAAGCCGCCATCGCCGCGTCGACGGCCAGACCAACCCAGGATCTGATCGAGGACGAGCCGGAGAACGACGAAATGCTCGACGCCGATCTGGAAGAGACGCTCGTCGACGAGGGTGAACTCGAGGCCTTTGCCGGCGAAGAACTCACTTTCGATGAGGATCTCGACTAGGCCCAGACGGCCCAGGACGGACCCTGTCACCAGCCCGCTGGGAGAAAAAGGAAGCCGCGGAAGGACTGCCCCTTTCGTGGCTTCCTTTTTTCCGGACACAATGCGAGCCGTTCATGACCACGAACGGAGAAGGGCAAAGGATGCGGAGACAAAAAGATAGCAACTTATTCTTGACGCGTTTCATGAGCCTTTGGTACGATGCGGAAGTCTCGTGTCCCGATCCAGAGTGACCTGATCAAGGTCGAATCAAGAAGAAAGAAACGACCGCTGCCCTCGCCCCGTGCGCAGAGCTGGCAGGAGGTTCGTGTGATCGTGCAGAGGAATCGATAACCATCAGCAGCAGTGGCGCCAGGGTTCCTGGTCTCCGGGTGGGGAGAACGGAAGGGGAGCCGACTGAGCGGGGAGAGTGGCGGGCATGAAGTGTGAGAAGTGTGGGAGTGAACTCTTTCGGGGAGCCTTGGTCTGCCGTCATTGCCGATTTGACAACGGGCAACGCGGACGGGCTGTCGCGGCGCAGGGAGGCCACACGCTGACGGTCGAGGGTCCGGCGGCGAGGTCAACGACGACCCCGGCGACAACTCCGACAACCGCTCCAGCGACCCGGCCAGCGAGCCGAGAGGTAGCTCCACGGGTATCTGCCTCCGAGTCGGAGGGCAACCTCATTCCCTTCCCTGTCGGTACTCCCTTCGGCGGGGCCAGCCAGACGATCCAGATCCCGCCTCCTCGAAACCGGGAGACGGAAGCGTCGACCGCTCTCTCCTGGCGAGAGCAGGTGCGAGAGAAGGTCAAGGCCTCACGCGAGCGAAAGGGCGAGACAGCGACGATCCATTCCCCGGCGGCCCCACCAGCGCCACCCCAAGCCAAAGAACCACCCAGATCGACCGAGCCGCGTCCGCGCAACGATCTGGTCGAGTCGGCGCTCAACCGGATTCGGCGCACCACCGCCGACCTGACGACGCCTCCACCGGCCGCGCGCACGGTGCCAGCGCCCCCGTCCGGACGGGAGGCACAGCCGGGCGCGGAAGTCCGCTCCGTCTCGGCCTCGACCGTCTCCCCCAGTCGTGTCGAAGCGCGCCCTCCGAGTCCCGTTCCACCCGTCTCCGCCCCGGAACCTGCGGCAGCTCGGCAACGGGAAGTTCTGCCCCCAACGCCAACGGTACCCAGGCTGACGGACCAGAGAAGCCCTGGGAACCAGGTCGGGCAAGCGCGGCAGGTGGTGACGGTTCCACCGACCGCCCCTCCAACACGCGCCAGGACGACCGACGAACTGGTTCAGGATGCACGCCGCCTGGCCCCGGAGGCCGCCGCAACCATCGACCAACCATCCACGCGTGAGACCGAGAGCCGACCGACAGCCCGCGTACGCGTCGAGACGGAGATCATTCCGCTCCCTTCAATCCTCCACTCGCTGGGGATGCAGGAAGATCGCCCCGCCTCCTTCTGGATGCGCAGCATGGCCGCAGGGTGGGACCTGGAGATCCTGGCGGTCGCCTACCTGCCCATCTTTGCCAGCTATGCCACGGTCAACACCATCCTCGCGCGCGAGACCCTGGTCGTTCTCTTCATCCTCCTGGTCGCACTCTGTTTCGTCTACCAATCGGTGACGCTCCTGATGGCAGGCCGAACCTTTGGCATGGCCATGCAACAATTGCGCCTGATGCCAATCGCGGAGGGAGAGAGCCGGATCTACTGGCACCAACACCTGCGCCGGGCCGTCGGCGCCACCCTGGCCTTCTTCTGCCCCCCACTCAACCTGCTGGCGCGGGCGGTCCATCACCGGGGACTCACCATTCCGGACCAGTTCTCCGGAACGGTCCTGGTCGAGATTCCCCGCCTCCCCCGTGCCCGCTGACCGGTCCACGAAGGCAGAGATTGTCGTAACGCTGAAAGCGCCCTCGCCGTGAGGGCGTCTTTCTGGACAGATCTGCCTTTCCTTCCCTGCCTCCCTGCGAGAGAGACGCGTTTCGCCGAGCCGACCCATCGCCGACCCACTATGGACATCTTCCTCCTGCAAGCCCTGATCGATGAGATGTCCCCGTGGATCATTGGCCGATCCGTCGGTCGGATCGACCAGATCGGAGCGACAGATCTCCTGCTCGACCTGCATCTGCGGGACGGCCGTCGGCTCTACCTCTCGACCGACCCGCAGCGACTGGCCTGTTGCCTGACCGAGCGAACCCATCGCCAATTTTCCGTGCCCTCGCGGAACGACACACCGATGGTCGCGCTGCTCCGGAAGCATCTCGAAGGGAGGCGACTCCGCGAGGTGATCCCCCTCGGCTACGATCGCGTCGTCCGGTTCGTCTTCGCCGAGGAGCCTCAAGGGGACAAAGTGGAAGAGGGGGAGGGAGGAGAGCGGACGCTGGTCCTCTGGTTGACCGGACGTTCGGCCAATGTCTGGCTGCTGAGCGACGGCGAGGTGATCGCCCAGCTGCGTGAGCGGGAGACACGGTTTGAGAACCACGACTACGCCGATCCGGATCCGCCGCGCGATCGGCTCGATCCGACCACCTGCCCGGTCGAGCAGCTCGACGAGCGGCTGGCCGTGGAAACGCACGGCGCCACAGATGAGCCGACCCTCGCCGCGGCCATCGAGCGATCCCTCATCGGCTTCACTCCCCGGCTGTCGCGGGAGCTGGCCCACCGGCTCGCCCCGCCCGCGCGCCTCGAGACCGTCTGGCCGGCGATGCAGGCGCAGCTCTGCCCCGCAACCCCCGGCGCGATCCTCTATGCCAGCCCCTCCTGGGAGGAGCTGCAACAGGAACCCGGACGGGCGGAGATGCAGCTGGCGCTGA
>JBEIJP010000496.1:0-3079 GCA_040380245.1 Acidobacteriota bacterium
GCAATCCCACACCATCCCGGCCGATGTGGCGCGCCGTTAGGCTGACGTGGGGAAGATCGAATGAAGAAGGAAGAGATGCAGTTCAAATTTGATAACTGGGATCGTCGAGAGTTTCTGAGAGGAATGGCATTGACGGGCGGGGGAACGTGGCTCTCCCGTCCTGAAGAGCAGGCGGAGGAACCTAGCCTTGTCGCGGGCCCCGCGCAGGGCTTGGCCCAGGATAAGACCTGGGAAGGCTCGCTCGCCCTGGTCCAGGCGGAGAGTCGGCTCGAAGCGGTACTGGCTCTGCAGATGATGGAGCCGGGCCCGCGAGAGACCGGTGGGTTTGTCATCCCGATGTACGGCTTTGCCTACGCCGCCGCCAACGCGGTCGAACTGAGAGGGATGGCCGCCCTCTTCTGTCACCCACGGTCGCGATACTACCGCCAACCTTCGCTGGCGTCGCGGATCGACCTCGCGGTCGGCTACCTCGAGCGGGAGCAGTATGCGGACGGCACGATCGATGGCCCGACGACCAACTTCCACTCGCCCCCTGACACGGCGTTCGTCGTCCTCGATCTGCTGCTGGCCTATCGGCTGCTCGAGGCGGATGGGTCGGCTTCAACGAAGGGGGCGCGGGAGCGCCTCGGTCAGTTCCTCCGACGCGCCGCCGACGCCATGGCCAATGGGGGGATTCACACGCCCAATCATCGCTGGGTCGTCGCCGCCGCCCTGGCGGGATGCGATCGTCTCTTCCCGAAGGCCGCTTACCGGAAGCGCGTCGAGCGCTGGCTCGCCGAGGGGATCGACTGCAACGAAGACGGCGAGTACACCGAACGCAGCAACGCCGTCTACAACGCGATCACCAATCGCGCCCTCATCATGCTCGCCGAGCATCTCGATCGGCCGGAGATCCTCGATCCCGTCCGGCGCAACCTGACGATGATGTACTACTGTGTCCATCCGGACGGAGAGATCGTCACCGACTACTCCCGGCGACAGGACTGGCAGACACGGTCCCGGATGGGGGAATATCTTCTCCACTACCGGATTCTCTCCCTGCGGGACCGGGATGGTCGGATGGCAGCGATGGCCGATCGCATTTTCGCCGAGGCCATCCGTTATCCCGGTGAGATCTCGCTGGCAGTTCAGCTCGCCGAGATCATGCTGCGACCGGAACTGGATCCGACCAGGCCAGGCAGTCCAGCGGCGGAGATCCCACGCGCCCCCCTCCCCGATTCCTACCTTCATCCCCTGCGCCATACCGGAGTCGTCCGGTTGCGACGTCAGGAACTGAGCGCGACGATCGTCGCCGGCCAGTCGCGCTTCCTTTCGCTGCGCCAGGGCGGAGCGGTCCTCGAGGCCGTGCGGGTGGCCAGCGCCTTCTTCGGCAAGGGACAGTTCGTCGGACCGACGCTCGATACCGCCGGGAAGGACGGAGTCTTCCGGCTGGAACAGAAGTTGGATGCCGCCTACTACCAGCCGATCGATGTGCCCCCGGCAGAGCGCCCCCTCTTCTGGGAGACGCACGACCGGAACCGGCGCGAGCGATCGCACGAGGCGCGGCTGACGACGCGGGTCGAACTGCGCGAGGTCTCCGGGGCGGAAGGGCGCGGCCTCGAATTGTCGATCGATATCCAGGGGACAGAGCGGATTCCGATCGTTGTCGAGTGCTGGTTCCGTCCTGGCGGGAAGCTGCAGCCGGGCAAGGACGGGGCAGTGCTGACCGAGGCCAACGGGACGACCTTTCTTGTCTCCGGAACCGCGGAGTATCAGGTCGGGAACTCGACCCTGCGCGTCGGTCCAGGGCGAGCCGACCATCGCTGGGCCCAGCTCCGAGGGGCGGAGCCGCCGCTGACCGGCGCGATTCCCCTGACGCTCGCCGGGTGGACACCGTTTACCCACCGGTTGCGGATCGTGGGCGCTTCGTAGGGCCTACCGAAAACAGGATCAGGAAGAATCAAGATGCAGCTCAAATTGGACAATTGGAATCGTCGTGAGTTTCTGAGAGGAATGGCATTGGCGGGTGGAACGATCTGGCCCTCCCGGCCTGAGGATCTGGGAGGCGATCTCGACCTGGCCGCGCGCCTGACTGGGGGCCAATCCGCTGGTCAACCCGCTGGCAAGGTCTGGGAAGGGGCACTGGCGCTGGCGCAATCAGAGCGTCGGGCTGAAGCGGCGTTCAAGCTGCAGATGATGGAGCCAGGCCATCGGCAGCGCGGAGGCTTCATCATCCCGTCGTATGGCTTTGCCTTCCCCTCCTCCAACGCGGGGGAATTGAAAGTAATGGTCTCGCTCTTCTGCCATCCGCGCTCACGATACTACCATCAGGCGCTGCTGGTCCCGCGGATCGATCTGGCGCTTGGCTACCTCGAACGGGAGCAGCACTCCGACGGCACGATCGATCTGCCAACGACCAACTTTCACTCTCCTCCCGACACGGCGTTTGTCGTCCACGATCTCGTCCTGACCTATCGCCTGCTGGAGGCCGACGGGTCGGCGCCGACACGGGAGTGGCGGGAGCGACTCGGCCAGTTCCTCCGCCGCGCTGGCGACGCCATGGCCGATGGCGGAGTGCACACGCCCAACCACCGCTGGGTGGTCGCGGCTGCCCTGGCAGGATGCGATCGTCTCTTTGGAAAGCCAGCCTATCGCCAGCGCATCGAACGATGGCTCGCCGAGGGGATCGACTGCAATGAAGATGGGGAGTACACCGAACGGAGCAACGCCGTCTACAATGCCGTCACCAATCGTGCGCTCATTCAGGTAGCGGAGCACCTCAATCGGCCGGAGATCCTCGACCCTGTCCGACGCAATTTGACGATGATGTACTACTGCGTTCACCCGGACGGAGAGATCGTCACCGACTACTCCCGCCGGCAGGACTGGCAGACACGGTCCCGGATGGGAGGGTACCTGCTTCACTACCGGATTCTCTCGCAGCGGGACAAGGATGGTCGGATGGCGGCGATGGCCGACCGGATTCTCGCCGAGGTCGTGCGTTATCCTAACGAAATCTCGATCTCCAGCGAACTCGCCGAGATCATGCTGCGACCCGAACTGGATCCGACGACCCCGGCCGCCCAGGCGAGAGAGATCC
>JBEIJP010000497.1:0-3074 GCA_040380245.1 Acidobacteriota bacterium
AGTAATAAAACTTCCCTCTCAGAAGCAGTCACAGGCAAGAAGCCCGGTTTTAGCGACAGAGCGGGGGCCAGACAGACTAGGCCCCCTTCTTCGACGCCTTCAAGGGGTTGATCGGCCGTGGGGAGCGCTCTTTGGCGAGCTGATCGGCGTAGGCCTTACAGTCGTGGGTATCGGACTTCTCACGGATCCAGGAGTCGACATCGATGCTGTGATGGAGCGAAGCAAAGACGGGAAACCGTTGATTGCACTTGGGGCAGAAGATATTGTAACGCTTGACCGTAGCCATACCTTTTTCATCTCCTCGTCCCATTGCGCAACAGGCGACAATGGGTGTAGGGGTTCAGTGAAAGATGTTGATTGACCTGCAACCGTTGCGTATGGCCCCTGGAAGGCAGTTTACCTAGCTCTGACCTTGAGGGAGCTTGCAACAAGAATAGCTCCGGGGAGTCTGCAACGAAGAGAAGAATGTACAACAAGAGGCCGTGAAAATCAACGAACCATTATCCATCGCTGTTCCGCGTGCGCGAGGTGGATCGCGTCAAGGACCTCCTGGCAATGGAGTCCATCCAAAAAAGTGGCGGCGTGAGCGATTTCGGTGCGGGATTCACGGAGGGCTTGAACGGTCTCGCGGGCGAGGTGGTAGAAGGAGCGGGCCCAGATATTGTCTGGGACGATGGAGATGCCTCGGGCCCGATCGATGAGAGACATCTCTTCGAACTGGTGCTGGTACCCGGTTGCGCCGATGAGAGTCTCGTCGCCATCCATGACGAGCGTGCCCTTGGTGCCGACCGCGGTGATCTGATTTTTCCCCCCGCTGGCGTAGAGAGCGGAGAGAGTGACGACGCCGTGGGGGGTCCGTCCGTGTTGAGGGGCAAAGCGGAGGAGAAAAGAGCAGAAGTCATCGGTCTCGTTGGGCTTCTCTTGCCCGGAGACGGGATCGGGGCGAGTCTGGATCATCGTGGCCACGGGGGCGGAGACGGCGTCGATCTCCCCGACGAGCCAGCGAGTGGCATCGCTCGCGTGCGCGCCGAGCGCGCCGAGCAGCCCCCCCCCGGCTTGGCGCTGTGACCACCAGTTCCAGGGACGCTGGGCGGAGTGGCGGAATCCGGAGGAGATGAGGACCTGGACGTGATGCAGATCGCCGAGGAAGCCGGCATCGACCAGCTCTTTCATGCGCCGCCAGGTTGGATTGAAGCGCAGTTCGTGGTCGATGATGGCGAGCTGTCGTGGACGAGCCTGGGCAGCCTGATACATTTGGCGGGCCTCGGCGACCGACATGGCCATGGGTTTTTCGCAAATGACGTGCTTACCGGCCTCGAGGGCAGCGAGCGCGATCTGGCAATGGTGAACAGGCGGGGTCGAGATGACGACGAGAGAGACTTCGGGGAGGGCGAGCAATTGCTGGTAGTCGTGGCAGGGGTAGGGGATGGAGAACTCCTCCGCCACTTTTTGAGCATTCTCAAAGTGGCCACTGCAGACCGCCACGAGTTCAGCCCCCTCGCAGACACGAAAGGCAGGAGCTTGCGCGCTGCGGGCAAAGCCCGTCCCGATCAACCCGATTCCAATCTTCTCTTCTTTCATCCGTTTGTGCTCTGCTCCCGGCGATATCTCAGGCATCTGGAGAACCCCGGGGTGGTATAGGGGTCGGAGGAAGGCCTTGCCGATCTTCCACTTGGAGAGCCTGGAGGAGGTTCTCTGTGCTCAATCCTCCGAATCGATTTATACCGCGACTTATACCGCGACGCCTGCCCTCCCCTGCCAGCCAGTTCCCCGTTACCTGTTGACGATGATCAGGAGTTCGAGGGGAACCAAGACTCAAAGAATCGCATTCTAGCACTTTCCCGCGGAAGGGGGGAAAGGTGGAGGGCAAAGAGGAGAAGATTTTCCCGAGCGTGGGTTGTCGAGGTGGATCACGGAAGGGGCGAGTGTTGAGATGGGGGAGGGGTGGAGCGGAGCCGCGCCAGTTCAGCGGCCAGTCGAATGGCGGCACACATACTCGAGGCATCGGCGATTCCCCTGCCGGCAAGATCGAACGCGGTACCGTGGTCGACAGAGGTTCGAATGAGGGGCAGGCCAAGGGTGACATTGACCGCCTCCCCAAAGGAGAAGCATTTGATCGGAATCAGGCCCTGGTCGTGATAGCAGGCGATGACGAGATCGAACTCTCCCTGGTAGGCCCGTAGAAAGAGGGTGTCGCCCGGGAAGGGGCCCGTGACATCGATGGCGTCCGCGCGGCAGGAGTGGATCGCGGGAAGCATCTCCCGTTGCTCCTCTTCGCCAAAGAGGCCTCCCTCTCCAGCGTGAGGGTTGAGGCCAGCGACAGCGAGGCGAGGGGAGGAGATGCCATAGCCTTTGAGTTCGCGATCGACCAGGCGGATCAGCCGTTCGAGGGCCGGTTGGCGAACGAGGCGGGGGACCTCGCAGAGGGGGACGTGGATGGTTAAGAGGGCGACACGGAGACGCGGAGCGATGAAGGCCATGGCGAAGTCCTCGCAACCGGTGAGGTAGGCGAGGTACTCGGTGTGGCCAGGAAAGGGAATTCCCGCGAGGGAGAAGGAGGTCTTGTTGATGGGGGCGGTCGCCATGGCATCGATGCCGCCCGACAGGCAGAGATCGACGGCGGTTTCGATCGAGGCGGCAGCAGCGCGTCCGGCGGCGGCCTGGGCCCGACCGAGTTCAATCGGCTCTCTGTCAGAGGAAGTGGGAGAGACGGTCGGCGGGGGGGAGAAGCGCGCCGCCGACCGGCGGGCCTCGTCCGTTCTCGCGCTGAGAGGGGTCGAGGGAAGGAGGAGTGGGCCGGGCAGGTCAGCCGGGAAAGTGGCTCCGGGTTCCAGGCGGGGCGGGAGTGGCCGGCGCCCCTGGCGACGGCACTCCTCTTCCAGTCCTGTGGCGTCGCCAATCAGCAGTGGCCGGCAGCAGGCGAGGACATCGCTCGAAAAAGCGGCTTTGACGGAGATCTCCGGGCCGATGCCAGCAGGATCCCCCACCGTAATTCCGATGATCGGCCGCGCGGATTGCCCCTCGCTCACCCGAGCAATCCGATTAGTCATCCTCGGGCTGGTCCTTGTACAGAT
>JBEIJP010000498.1:0-3064 GCA_040380245.1 Acidobacteriota bacterium
GGTGATTCGACCGCGACCAGGCCACGCCGATCTCGTCGGCGGATTGAAATATGATCGTCGGGATCTGCGCGACATTCTGGAGCGGGCCAGCGCGCGCGAGACGACGATGCGGGTCGCCGTCGGAGGGCTCGCCCGGGAGCTGCTCCGTGAATGCGGCATCGAAGTGGCGAGCCACGTCCTGCGGATCGGGGAGATCGCCACGCCCGAGACGCCCATCCCGTGGGAGCAGATTCGGGAGCTCGCCGACGACACGATGGTGCGCTGCGCGGATCCGGAAGCCTCCGCTCGAATGATCGCCCGCATCGACGAGGCGGGCGTCACCGCGGGCGATACGCTCGGCGGGATCTTCGAGGTGGTCGTGCGGGGCTGCCCTCCCGGATTGGGCGCACACACCAGCTGGCTGGGCAAGCTCGACGGTCAACTCGCGCAGGCGATCATGTCGATCCACGCCGTCAAGGCGGTCGAACTCGGCGAGGGGGTCGCCAACGCCAGTCGCCCGGGCTCACAGGTCCACGACGAGATCGGCTATCGCGCTGAGGATTCGACCTTCTACCGCTACTCGAACCGCGCGGGGGGCCTCGAAGGGGGCATGACCAACGGAGAGGAGATCCGCATCCGCGGCTACCTCAAGCCGATCGCGACGCTGCGGCAGCGACTCCGCAGCGTCCACATCGAGACCAAAGAGGCGATGGAGTCGGACTTCGAGCGCTCCGATGTCACCGCCGTGCCGGCGGCCGGCGTGATTGGCGAGGCCATGGCGGCGATCGTCGTCGCGCGGGCCCTGCGCGAGAAGTTCGGCGGCGACTCGCTCACCGAGATGAAGCGGAACCTGGCTGGCTATCTCGATCAGATCAAGCGCTATTAGTTCAGGGAGGATCGTTGCGATGAAACTGCCGATCGTCAAGTACGGAGACCCGATCCTGCAACGGGAAGGGGATGAGGTGACCAACATCGACGGTCAGTTCGCCAAACTGGTCGACGATATGTTCGAGACGATGTATGACGCGCACGGAGCGGGGCTGGCGGCGCCTCAGGTCGCCCGTTCTCAGAAGTTCTTCGTCATGGATGTCAGCTCGGGAAGAGAGACGAAGGAACGGATCGTCTGCATCAACCCCAAGATCGTCGAGACCAGGGGGACAGAGATCAGCGAAGAGGGCTGCCTGAGCTTCCCTGGGTTCACCATCGAGGTGGAGCGGCCCGAGGTGATCACGGTCTCGGCGATCGACCTGCACGGACGGGAGTTCACCTTCGAGGCGCGGGGCTTTGCCGCGCGGTGCGTCCTGCACGAAACCGACCATATCAATGGAAAGGTCTTCATCGAGTACCTCAGCCCGCTCAAACGCGACCTGATCAAACAGAAGATTCGCAAGCGGATCAAGGTCGGCGATTGGGAATAGGAGCGGAATGGAAGTGATCTTTATGGGGACGCCGGACTTTGCCGTCCCGGCCCTCGAGTCCCTGGTCGCGGCGGGCCATCAAGTCAAGGCGGTCGTGACGCAACCGGACCGGCCGGTGGGACGTCGACAAATCCTCACGCCGCCGCCAGTCAAGGTGCGCGCCCTCTCCCTCGGTCTGCCCGTTCATCAACCCGAGAAGATCCGCACGCCCGAGGCGCGGGCATTCTTCGAGCCGCTCTTCCGCTCGGTCGAGGCGGTGATCGTCGCGGCCTATGGTCGGATTCTGCCGGAGTGGATGCTGGAAGCGCCACGGTACGGATGCCTCAACATTCACTCATCGCTGCTGCCGCGCTACCGGGGCGCCGCCCCGATCGCCTGGGCGATCGCCTGCGGCGAGCGAGAGACGGGAGTGACGCTCATGCAGATGGACGCGGGGCTCGACACGGGGCCGATCCTCGGGGAGGCGCGGACCGCGATCGGGCCGGAGGAGACGGCGGAGACGCTGACGCCGCGGCTGGCCCAACTTGGAGCGCGGCTGCTGGTCGAACTGCTCCCGAGGCTGGTCGCGGGCGAGTTGCCGCCGCACCCCCAGCGGGAGGAGGACGCGACGCTTGCGCCGATCCTGCGGCGGGAGGATGGCCGGGTCGCCTGGGAACGAACGGCAGCGGAGATCCTCGACCGTCAACGCGGCTTCACGCCCTTCCCGGGCTGCCATTCCTTCCTCTTCGGGCAACGGATCGAGCTGATCGGCCTCGCCCCGGAGGAGAGCACCGGAGACGCGGCAGTTGCGCCGGGAACGATCGTCGCGGTCGATCGCGAGAGCTTCTCGGTCCGCTGCGGGGGCGGGACGCAGCTGCGGATCCGCTCGGTGCAACCCGCCGGCAAGCGCGGAATGACGGTGCGCGACTTTCTCAACGGGGTTCGCCTGACAGTCGGAGACGGATTCGACGGGATGGAAGCCGAATCGTGAAACGAACGGTCAGCCCCGCCCGCCAGCTCGCGTTCGAGATCCTGCGGCAAGTGCACGAGCAGGGCGAGACGGTCTCGCCGCTCCTGCACGGACCAGCGGCTGATCGCCTCTCGCCGGAAGATCGCCACCTCGCGCAGGAGTTGACGCTCGGGGTGCTGCGCCGGCAAGCCTGGCTCGACTTTCTGATCGAGCGCTACGCGCGCCGCCCAGTCGCGAAGATCGACCCGGTCGCCCTCCTCGCACTGCGGCTCGGCCTTTACCAATTGAAGTGTCTGTCGCGGATTCCCGCCCACGCCGCGCTCCACGAATCGGTCAACCTCGTTCACGAAGCGCGCCGGCAGGGCGCCGCTCCCTTCGTCAACGCGGTCCTGCGCGCGGCACAGCGCGAGGAGGAGATCCCCGCCGAGGCGTGGCCGACCGATCCGCTAACCCGGTTGGCGATCGAGACCTCGCACCCTGCCTGGCTGCTGCGGCGCTGGATGGCACGCTGGGGCGGCGAAGAGACGAGGGCGCTCGCCGCCCGGAACAACCTTCCCCCACGACAGGTCTTTCGCTACAACGAGTCCCGCGCGCCACAATCGGTGACCGATGAGTGGCTCGCGACCCACGGCATCGCTCACTCCCCGGGCCAGCTGGTCCCACAGGCGCGCGTCGTCGACCAGGGAGTCCTTACCCCACGGGCCCAGCCGGTCGCCGA
>JBEIJP010000499.1:0-3062 GCA_040380245.1 Acidobacteriota bacterium
CTCTTCTTTGTCGAAGGAGTGGGCGCGACGGTTGCCGACAGCTTTCTCTGCCTGACCGCCAATCAGACCGTCAGTTTTCTGATGTCAGACCTCGATCCGGAAGTGACGGGGTACCTCATGGTGGTGGCAGTTGACGAGAATGGATGCCCGATTCAGCAAAATTCCCTGATCGGAGACGCCTTCTTTCGGCTGGACACAGGGCATGCGGGCAATATCGCGGCGGAAGCGATCACGGCTCTCAACGTGATTCCGCCCTGCTCCCGTACCGCCACGACCACCCGACTTCGGTTTGACGGCGTGCAATACTCAATGCTGGGACAGACAGTCGCCGCCAGCCACCTGCCGAGTCTGGCCAGCGGAGAGAGGACGATGATCGTGCTGGCCTCGATTGGGGGCAGCCTGGCGGACAAGATGACCTCGATCGGGACGCTCTTCGGGTTGATCTTCAACGACACGGAGCAGGGATTCAGTTTCAGCACGACGGAAGGCTGTCAAATGATGCGAATCCTGACCAGCAGCTACCCACGATCGACGCCGCGATTTCCGACGATCATTCCCGCTGGCCGATCCGGGTGGATGAAGGTCTGGCCAACGGAGCTGAACCAGGCCTTTGTCGGCTTGATTGTGACCGACGCGGCGGGTGGCGTGGGGTATGAAGGAGCGAGAGCGCTCCACAAGCTGACGTTGGGTCCCACCTCGGTCGAGATGCCAGTGATCGCCCCCTCCTGCCGCTAGCGCAGGGGGGGCGCCTCTTCCGCCAGGAGAGGCACACTTTTCCGCGGAGACTTTTCCCCTCTCGGACGAAACTTGCTATGATGCCCCCCTCGCGACGATGTGATCGAGGGGGCGATGTTCAACAGCAATGGGGTGGCCTTGCCTGGCCACGGAAGGGGAGACGCGCGATGAGTGCACCGGAAGCAGGCGGAAAATGGAGGATCTGGAGCGGATCCGGGGAGTTGCGGGGTTCGTCCAGCGGCAGTGGGTGGGTCCTGAAGGGATGGCGCGAGGCAGGTTGCTCGGCAAGGCGGCGGAGTTTCGCCTGGGTGGGTCTCGTCGTCGGACCGCTGCTGATGATGGCGTGCCAGCAATCGTCGCCCACCCCGTCAAAGCCGGCTGTCACATCTGTCGCGACCCTGGCGCGGCTCGATCCTCGATTCGACCAGCTCGTTCCGCCAACCGCGGTGGTGGAGCGGCTCGCGGATGGCTACCAATGGACGGAAGGGCCGCTCTGGGATCGGAACGCCAAGGCCCTCCTCTTCACCAACATCCCTGGGAACGAGATCGTGCGGTGGCAGGAGGGGGTGGGAGCTTCCCAGTACCTCTTCCCCAGCGGCTACAGCGGAGCTGCCCCCTTCACAGGCAAGGAGCCCGGAGCCAATGGCCTGGCCTGGGATCCGCAGGGCCGACTGGTCCTCTGTCAGCACGGGGACCGTCGGGTGGCCCGTCTGGAAGCCGATGGGAAGACCTTCACCCCGCTCGCCGAACGGTACCAGGGGAAGCGGTTCAACAGCCCCAACGACCTGACCTTCCACCCGAACGGTGACCTCTACTTTACAGACCCGCCCTACGGTTTACCGAAGGGGATGGACGATCCTGGCCGGGAGTTGGCGGCATGTGGAGTCTACCGAATGAGCCCGAAGGGAGAGGTCTCGCTCCTGACGAGTGAGATCACACGCCCGAACGGGATCGCCTTCTCCCCCGACCAACGCCGCCTCTATATCGCCTCTTCCGATCCGGAGCGAGCCATCTGGATGGTCTATGACGTGACCGAAGATGGAGGCATCGCCAATGGTCGCGTCTTCTTCGATGCGACCGCTTTCGTCCGCGAAGGGCGAAAGGGGCTCCCCGATGGACTGAAGGTCGATCTCGCCGGGAACCTCTTCGCGACCGGGCCGGGCGGGGTGCTGGTCTTCGCCCCGGATGGAACCCACCTCGGCACGATCGAGACCGGCGTGCCAACGGCCAATTGCGCGTGGGGAGGGGACGGATCGACACTCTACATTACCGCCAACACCGCGCTCTTGCGGGTCTCTCTCGCGACCCGCGGCTATTGAGGCGTGCCAGACGCTACTTAATCAACGGAAGGGGCGGATTTCGCCCAGGGAGTCGATCAGTTTATGGAATTGGCAATGATTGGGCTTGGCCGAATGGGGGCCAACATGGTTCGGAGGCTTCTGCGGGGTGGGCATGCGTGTACGGTCTACGATGTCAACCCCGCCAATGTCGACCAGCTCGTCGCTGAAGGAGCGGTCGGGTCGGCGTCGATCGCCGACCTGGTAGCAAAGATGAGTCGCCCACGCGCCATCTGGGTCATGGTTCCCGCAGGAGAGGCGACCGAGCAGACAATCGAGACTCTCGCTCCGCTTCTGGAAGCCGACGACATCGTCATCGATGGGGGGAATTCCCATTTCAAGGATGATGTCCGGCGATCCCGGCGGCTGGCCTCGGTCGGGATTCGCTATCTCGACGCGGGCACCAGTGGGGGAGTCTGGGGAATGGAGCGGGGCTACTGTCTGATGATCGGGGGGGACCCAGGCGCCTTTGCGCGGCTCGATCCGATCTTTCGCACACTGGCTCCCGGGCGTGGGGAGATCGAGCGGACGCGGGGCCGGGAGACGGTCTCCACCGCCCATCACAGCTCGACCGTCGAAGAGGGCTACCTCTACTGCGGCCCATCCGGTGCGGGCCATTTCGTCAAGATGATCCACAATGGGATCGAGTATGGTCTGATGCAGGCGTTCGCGGAGGGCTTCGATATTATGCGACACGCCGGCGCCGAGTCCCTGCCGGAGGGACATCGCTACTCGCTCAACCTGGCAGACATCGCCGAACTGTGGCGACGCGGCAGTGTCGTCAGCTCCTGGCTGCTCGATCTGACCGCGATTGCGCTGTTGGAAGACCCCACGCTCTCCGGCTACAGCGGCTTCGTCCAGGACTCGGGAGAGGGTCGGTGGACGATCGAGGCGGCGATCGAGGAGGCTGTCCCGGCGGAGGTGCTGGCGGCTTCCCTCTTCACCCGATTCCGCTCGCGGCAGGAACACACCTTCGCGGAGAAGGTGCTC
>JBEIJP010000500.1:0-3041 GCA_040380245.1 Acidobacteriota bacterium
ACGGGATCGACCTCGCCCGGGCGAGCCTCTTTGTCGAGGTCCTCTTCTCGGCGAAGGGGGAGCTTCATCCGTACGCGGGCATCACCCACCCGGAGCGGCGAGGGCGATTGACCGAGGTCTACGGCGAGCGCTTCGACCGCCTGCGTGAATGGATCGTACGGTACCGGCGCGAAGAGGAGTCCGCCGCGTCCGAGGGATCCCCGCGACGAAGTGGGACACCGATCGATCTCTTCTTCCGTCGCTTGTTCGGCGAGGTGCTGTCGCAACCGGGCTTCGGTTTTCACAGGGATCTCGACGCGGTCCGGATTGTGTCGAACCTGATCGCCTCGGCACAGTCTTTTCGCCAGTCGGCCGAGGCGATCGAAGCGCGGCTCGACCTGGGAAACGAGTATCTCCGTCTGGTCGATCAGGGGATTCTGGCCGATCAGTACGACCCGGTGCGGCGGGAGGGAGAGACGGAACGCGCGGTCCTGATTGCGCCGGCCTACACCTTTCTGTTGAGCAATCAAGCGGTCGATTACCAGTTCTGGCTCAACCTCGACAGCGGCGCCTGGAACCGTCGGCTGCAACAGCCGCTGACCCAGCCGTATGTTCTCAGTCAGCAATGGAGCCAGGGGGAGGCCTGGACGGAGATGCACGAGCGGGAGTCGTCGCGCGAGATGCTCTGCCGGGTGGTGGCGGGACTGATCCGCCGTTGCCGTCGACGCATCTACCTTGGGATCAGTCAGTATGACGAGCGTGGATATGAGCAGGTGGGAGAGTTGCGCGTCGTCTTTGATCACCTGCTGCGCGCGGGGAGGACGAGTGGGTTCGGGATGGAGACCTTGACAGCGGAGGAGGAGGAGAAGATATGAGTCGACCGCTTCCGCGTCCACGCCCAAGTCAGGCGCGCATTCTCGATTACCGGCAGGGTCGGATGGGAGTCGCGGCGGTGCCGGGGAGCGGGAAGACCTGGACGCTCTCCCTGCTGGCCGCGCGGTTGGTTCAGCAGACGCCGCTCGCCAGGGGGCAGCAGATTCTGGTGGTGACGCTGGTCAACGCCGCCCGGGGCAAGTTTGAACAGCAGGTCCGCGAGTTTTTGGGAGAGCAGAGTCTGGGAACCCTCTACCGTGTCCGGACCCTCCACGGGTTGGCGAAAGACATCGTCAGCGAGCGGCCAGGCCTGGTCGGCCTCTCCGATGAATTCGAGATTCTCGATGAGAAGGAGACCGGCGACATTCTCTCCGACGCCGTCCATACCTGGTTTCGCGCCCACCCTGACTTTGGACTGGAGGAGTACTTTCCCCCCCATGCCGGGCAGCGAAGCGAACAGATTTTGCAGGCCTGGAGGGGGAGAGAGGTCCCGCTGATCGCCAGGAATTTCATCCAGCGCGCCAAGGACTATCGGCTCAGCCCGGAGCGACTGCGGAGCGCCCTCGCCGACTATCCCCGGCTGCTCCCGCTGGCGCAGATGGGGGTCGCCGTCTTCGAGGACTACGAGCGGGCCTTGCGCTATCGCGGCGCGGTCGATTTTCAGGATCTGATCCGGCTCGCCCTGGAGGCGCTCGAAGCGGATGAGGACTATCGAACCCGCCTTCGGGCGCGGTGGCCGGTCATTCTCGAGGACGAGGCCCAGGACAGCAGCCAGCTGCAGGAAGCGATTCTGCGGCAGCTGGTGGGCCCGACGGGCAATTGGGTCCGCGTCGGCGATCCCAACCAGGCGATCTATGAGACCTTCACCACGGCCAGTCCGGAATTTCTGCGTCGGTTTCTGCTGGAGTCTGGCGTCGAGGCGCGGGAGTTGCCGGAGAGTGGGCGCAGTGCCCCTTCGATCATTCGGCTGGCCAATCGCCTGATCGCCTGGGCGACACAGCACCCGCGCGAGGAGGTCCGGCAGCGGCGACCGCTCGCCGGGCCGACGATCCGGCCGCTCACCGAAGGGAATCCCGCGGATCAACCGGACAACATCGAGATCCATCTCGACCGGAAGATGACGGCGGTGGAGGAGCGGGACTACATCGCCGGCCGGATTGCGGAGTGGCTCCCGGGCCACCTCGATCGGACCGTGGCCGTCCTCGTTCCGACCAACAAGTCGGGAGCGGAGATGGCCAAGACCCTGCGCGCCTACCGTCTGCCGGTGGTCGAGATGCTCAAGACGACGACTTCGACCCGGCAAGTGGCCGGTGCGCTCTGCCGCATCTTCGACCTCCTGGCGCACCCGACGAAGACGGCGGCGCTCGCCGACGGCTTGATTGTCTGGCAGCGGGAGGAGCGCGAGTCGAAGGTGGTGATCGAGGCGGCCAATCAGCTGCGCAACTGCCGTCACGTCGAGGCCTACCTCGCGCCGCGAGGCTGGGACTGGTTGCAGGAGCGGCGCGCGGAGCCGTCCCTGGCCGGCGCGCCGGGTGAGCTCTGGGAGCGATTGGAGGCGTTCCGCGAGCGCGTCCGGATCTGGCAGCGGGCGAGCCTCCTCCCCGTCGACCAGCTCATCCTGACGGTCGCCGCCGACCTCTTTGCCGAGCCCGCCGAGATTGCGACCGCCTACGCGATCGCGCTTCATCTGCAGCGCATTCCCCTCGACCAGCCACGCGACACGCTCCACCAGTGCTACCACGAGCTGCGCGAGATCGCCACCAACAGCCGCAAGTTTGTCGGTCTGGCGGAGGATGGGGATCAGTTCGATCCTTCGCAATATCCCGGGCAGGTAGTGCTGATGACCCATCACGGAGCCAAAGGCCTCGAATGGGACCGGGTCTATCTGACCTCGGTCAACAACTACGATTTCCCGTCCGGCGATCCGCACGACGTCTACCAGGGCGAGGTCTACTACCTGAGAGACCGGCTCAACCCACAGGCGGAGGCCCTGGCGCAATTGAAGGCGTTGGAGACCGGGGCGCCCTATCGGCTGGGCGAAGCCGGACAGGCCGCCCGGATCGACTATGCCGCGGAGCGGTTGCGGCTGCTCTATGTCGGGGTGACAAGAGCGCGACGCGAGTTGATCATCACCTGGAACACGGGACGGATGGGCAATCTCCAACCGGCACGCCCCCTTTACGCGCTGA
>JBEIJP010000501.1:0-3037 GCA_040380245.1 Acidobacteriota bacterium
CAGGAGATTGACAAAGTTGTCGAACTCGGTCGCCGAGTTGAAGTACTCCGGGATGCCGGTGCGGGGAAACTGCTTGAAGACTTCGTAGCGGTAGCTCTTCATCCCGGTGTTGCGACCAATCCAGAAGGGCGAACTGACCGAGAGCGCATAGACGTGGGGAAGCATGTACCGGGCCGCGTTCATCACGGCAATCGCCGCCTCACGATCCGCGAAGCCGATGTGGACGTGCATCCCAAAGATGAGGAGCGCGCGGGCTGTCTGCTGCAACTCTTCGATGAGGGCGTAGTACCGTTCGTTCTCGGTGATGCGCTGGTCGGCCCAGTGGGAGATCGGATGGGTCGACGCGGCGGCGATCGCCAGTCCCTTGCGGTGGGCCAGTTCCGCGATCCCGCGACGCAACTTGACGACATCCGCCCGCGCCTCCTGGATGTTGCGACAAACCACCGTCCCGACCTCGATCATCGATTGGTGCATCTCGGGCTTGACCTGTTCGCCAAGCAGCCTGCGCCCCTCGTCCAGGATCTCATCGACCCGCGAACGCAGCTCCCGCGACTGCGGATCGATGATCTGAAACTCTTCTTCAATCCCGATGGTGAACTCGTTGTCGAATGGCATAACTCCCCCGACGTTGATTCCCCAGTGATTCCCCCGGCAATTACCCAAGGGGGTAAGAGGATAGAGGATCGAACTGTCCGGGCGGAAGGCGCCCGGCAGGCGACCTGCCGAATCTCCTATCCCTTTGAAGGAGCACGGTATGACGAAACAGAAAGCGTGTGATGGTACGTCTTTTGCCTTATCCGAGCAAGAAGAATCCAGAGCCCCCCTGCCAGTCTCTCGGTACGAAGGAGGGTCGCCCCAGCTGACAAGTGAGGATGGCGTTGGCGCGTCGTCTCACAGCCCGGTGTCGCCGCTCAACCATTTCGACCAGCGGGGGTAGTTCCCCGCCGGGACCCCGTGGAGGGCGTATTCGATCAACATATCGGCGACGTGGCGCGTGATCCACTCGAAGTAGGGCTCGGTGACGGACCAGCGGTCGGCGTCCGGCGCTGGATTGGTGAAATCGATGGCGTAGGGCACTCCATCCCGCAGCGCGAACTCCACCGTGTTGAGATCGTACCCGAGCGCCTCGTTGATCAAGAGCGTGTCCCGCACGATCCGCTCCTCGATCTCGGACGGCAGCGTCGACGACTCACGCGGCAGGTAACAGCGCTGTCTCGGATCATAGGGCATGACCAGCACGTGCTTCCGCGCAACGCAATAGCAGCGAACGTAGGCTGTAAAATCGATGAACTCCTGGAGCACCATCGCCTGTGTTCCGGTCTGGTCGTAGGCCGCCCAGAGCTCCTCCATCGAGTCGACCCGGTAGACATCCCGCCACCCCCCGCCGTCGTGGGGCTTGAGTATGGCAGGCAGTCCAATGTGGGCGACGATTCGGTCCCACGGCAGCGGGAAGACCAGGTTGCGAAGGGAGGCGTCGGTCACGCCCGATTTGTACTCCTTCTGGGGGAGGAGGGTCGTCTTGGGGACGGCCAGCCCGAGCCGGGCGGCGAGCGAGTATCCAAAAAACTTCTCGTCGGCCGACCACCAGAATGGGTTATTGACGACGATCGTCCCGTTGAGCGCGGCGTGCTTGAGATAAGAACGGTAAAAAGGGATTTCGTGCGAGATGCGATCGAGAATCAACCGGTATTCGCAGGTGGCTCTTTCCTCGATTCCGCCGATTTTGATATACTCCGCCCTTACGTCGAGACCACGATCGTTGATGGCGTCGATCAGTGCGGGGGGGAATGTGTTCTCCATCCCGACCAAAATTCCGATCTTCAACATTGGATGGCTCCTTGTGTTCCTTCCCTGATCTCCCTCGATCCCCTCGTCTCTCCCGCTCTGCCACAGACGCTCGTCAGTCCCACGGCTCCATCTGGAAGCCTCGACCGGGTCTGCATCGCTCGTCGACAAGGCCGCTCTCCCTCGCCAGGCGCATCCCGCGTGGTTGGGTCAGCCGCAGGTGGCTGATGGGGGGACTGGTCAGATCCGTTTGAGATAAGGTATGATCCTAAGTGTCTGAGTCTCAAAGTCTAAGTTTCCCCCTGGAAGGTGTCAACCGAAATGAGCGTACTCCCCTTTCTGTATCGCAAACGACGAGCAAGCCACGTGGCCCTTCCGACAGGAAGAGCCGAGGCACTTTCGGGTTGCCAGCCCCCTCTCGGGCAGAGGGGGAGGCTTCTCGCCGGAAGCCTGGCCATCCTCGGCCTGATCGGCGCCCTCGTCCCTCCACCAGGAATGGCCGTGGGAGCCCAGCAGGAGAAGGGACGTCGGCCGGAAGAGATCGCCGAGCGCGCGCTCCTCTCCTATGGGGGGAGGGATGCCCTCTACTCGATTCAACGCAACGGCATCTACCGGGCCCTCCTCAAACTCCATACCCCCACCGGCATCCAGGAAGGAAAGACGGTCACCAAGTTCATTCGCAAGCCGAAGCTGATCGAGGATCTCGTCACCCTCGAACTGGAGCTGCCCGACCTCACCTACACCCTCACGTTCGATGGCAAGGCGGTCTGGAGCACCCAGAATCGGACCGCCCGGACGCCGACGGAACAGGAGATCCGCGCTTTTCGCGGCGCCCATCAGCACCACTACGAGGCACTTCTCCGCTACAAGGAGAGTGACGCGAAACTGGAACTCGTCGGCAGCAACAAGATTGGCACCCTTGATCTCGATCTGATCCAAATGACCTCGGCCAGTGGCGTCACCACCGTCTATGAGATCAGCCGGCGAAGCGGCCATATCCTCTATCTCAACTACGAAGAGACTCCAGTCGGTGCCACCACCCCCATCAAGTACCGCCTCTATTTCAAGGATTTCCGGGTCATTCAGAACACCCTCATCCCCTATGAGACCCAGGTCTTCCAGGATGGCAAACTGATCGAGGAGCGGAAAATTGTCGAGTCAGTATTTAACGTGCAACTCGAAGAGAAGGCTTTTCAATCAGAAGAGGCCAAGGCGGCGGCAACGGCAGGCGTGCCCAAGAACGAATAGCGGC
>JBEIJP010000502.1:0-3035 GCA_040380245.1 Acidobacteriota bacterium
ATGAACAACGAGCGCCCCGGACTCGACAGCAAGGCCGTCCGCCAGGCGCTGAGCTACTCGATCGATCGTGCGGCAATCGTCGAGCGCGTCTATGGACCGCTCGATGTCAGCCAGCCAGCTCAGAGCTTCTATCCCCCGATCCTGTCTGCCTTCGGAGGCCAGGACTTCTCCGTCTACACACTGGATCTCGCCAAGGTCGACGCTCTGATGACAGGCGACGGCTGGGCCAAGGACGGCGAGGGAATCTGGGCGAAGGACGGCACCCAGGCGGCATTCAAGATCACGACCATCGCGGGCAATCTGCGTCGCGAGCTCATGCAGCAAGTCCTCCAGCAGCAGCTCCAGACCGCCGGCTTCAAGCTCACCATCGAGAATGCCGACGCGCCTGACCTCTTCGGGGTCATCCTCCCGGACGGCACCTTCGACATGGGGATCTGGACGCTCGTGACGACGTTCCCGGATCCTGGGCTGAGCTTTGCCTTCGATTCGAACAACATCCCGAGCGAAGCAAACGAATTCTCGGGGCTCAACTACAGCCGGACGAACGTGCCAGGACTGAACGAGGTCCTGATCACGGTCGACGTGGCAACAGATGAGGCAGCGCGCCTGGCGGCAACGCAGGAGGGTGACAAGATTCTCGCCGACTCGGCGACGTCTTTGCCTCTCGCGGCAATCCCGAACGTGCTGCTGACCCTGGAGAAAATCGGCGGCCCGACCTCCATCAACCCCTCTGAGGGGCCATTCTGGAACCTGCAGGAATGGGGCTTGGTCGCCAACTGAGATGAACGTGTGGGCTGGCACCGATCCTGATCGGTGCCAGCCCACACGGCATCCCAGAGTCTGCACGGCGTTGAGGGAAGGGAGGCGTCGCACAGGTGCTCAGTTTCGCCGTTCGCCGCCTGCTCTACTCCATCCCGGTCATCCTGGTGGGAAGCTTCATCCTCTTCTGGGCCGTCCGAAGCGCCTTTGATCCCCTCGTCAAGATCCGTGCGATTCGCGACCCCGAGGTCATCGCTCGCGAGACGGAACGCTTAGGGCTGGACCAGGGCATCATCGTGCAGTACTGGCGCTGGCTCACCGGATTCCTCACCGGCGACTGGGGAACAAGTAGTCGCACTTCCGGCGATGTGCTCCCGATGATCCAGTCAGCGCTCACCGTCACTCTGCAGCTCCTCATCTGGAGCCTGATCTTCGCCACCATCGCCGCAGTCCTCGTCGGCGTATGGTCGGCATTGCGCCAGTACTCGCCATCCGACTATGCCCTGACTGGGCTGGCCTACGTGGGTCTGGCGATTCCCGCCTTCTGGTTTGGACTGATCCTCATTCAGTTCCTTGCCGTGTGGCCTCAACAACTGCTGGGCTGGTCGGAGCCCCCGTTCTACTTCATCGGACTGTCGTCTGTGGACGAGGAGGGAAGTCTGCTCGATACGGCACGCCACATGGTGCTGCCCATCCTCGCCCTCACGGTTGGCCTCGTTGCCGTCTGGAGCAGGTTCACCCGCACCTCGATGCTCGATGCACTGTCGAGTGACTACGTCCGGACAGCCCGAGCAAAGGGAGTGCCACAACACCGGGTTGTGATCAACCACGCCCTGCGCAACGCGTGGGGGCCGCTAATCACGGTCATTGCCATCGACTCCGCACTTCTGATCGGCGGCCTGCTGGTCACAGAGCAGGTCTTCTCGATACCGGGCATGGGCAGGCTCTTCCTGGATTCCCTCCTCGCAGGGGACGTCTTCGTGCTCATGCCGTGGATGCTGCTGGTCGCCACGGCCGTGATCCTCCTGAACTTCCTCGCCGACATCGCGCACGCTCTGCTCGACCCCAGAGTGAGGCTCACATGAGTTCTGTCGAGCAAGCGAATCAGGCCCCAGCGCCAGCACCCGGGAAGGCAAAGCGTCCGAGTTTCTGGCGCCGCTTCCGCCAGCACCGACTGGCAGTCATCGGCATGGTGATCTTGGCCATCCTCTTCGTGTGCTGCTTCGCCGCACCGCTCATCGCCCCGTACCCCAAGGACCAGCAGGACCTCCTGCTTGGTCCGACGCCGCCAAGCGCCGAGCACTGGCTCGGGACAGACGAATTGGGCCGGGACTACCTGACCGAAATCCTGTACGCCGGGCAGGTTTCGCTTCTCATCGCTCTTTCCGTAGCGATCCTTGCCACCGCGATCGGCGTGCTTGTCGGCGCCATAGCCGGCTACGAAGGCGGCTGGGTCGATGACGTCTTCATGAGGGTCACCGATCTCTTCCTCATCGTCCCTGCCATCGCACTTCTCGCGCTGGCCCTCGAAGGATTCGGACGCAACCTCGTATCGATCGTGCTTGTGCTAGCCCTGATCGGCTGGACCTATATGGCTCGCGTCGTCAGGGGTCAGGTGGTTTCCCTCCGCGAGCGCGAATTCATCCAAGCCGCGAGAGTCATCGGCGCCACGAAGGCCCAAATTCTCTTCCGGCACGTGTTCCCGAATCTCGGTGGGGTTATCGCCGTCAACATGGCGATTGCCGTTGCCGGAGCCATCCTGATCGAGTCCACCTTGAGTTTCCTCGGCTTCGGCGTACAGCCTCCACAGACGAGCTGGGGCAACATGCTGAGTCAGGCGTCGGGATTGATCGGCACTCCGAAGGTCTACCTGCTGTACTTCCCCGGTCTCTTCATCCTCGTGACCGTGCTTGCCGTCAATTTCGTCGGCGACGGTCTGCGCGATGCCCTAGATCCGCGATCGAGCGCGGGGCCACGGTCCCAAGGAACGCCATGACCTCCTCTGACGCATCTGCTGATCCCCTCTTGCGGGTGTCGAATCTCTCCGTCTCGTTCCACACGCGCGAGGGAGAGGTCCAGGCGATCAGCGACGTCTCCTTGACCATCGATAGGCGCGAGTGCCTGGGGGTCGTCGGAGAGTCCGGCTCGGGCAAGAGCCTCACAGGGGCCGCGATCATGGGGCTCCTACCTCGCAATGCGGTGGTCAGCGGGTCCATTCAGTTCCTCGGCCAGGAGTTGATCGGAGCCCGTGAAGCAGACCTCCGGCACATTCGCGG
>JBEIJP010000503.1:0-3032 GCA_040380245.1 Acidobacteriota bacterium
CCACCGATCCCACTGCCAATGTAGGTCCCGATCTGCTCGGCATTCTCCGAGGTGATCTTCAGACCAGAGTCGGTCAGGGCCTCCCGTGTCGCGGCAATCGCGTAATAGATAAAGAAGTCCATCTTCTTCATCTCTTTCTTCTCGACGAACTGCAGCGGATCGAAGTTTTTGGTCTCGGCGGCAAACCGCACCCGATGCTGGCTGGGGTCGAAGCGGGTGATCGGGGCAACCCCGCTCCTTCCCTCCATCAGCCCGTTCCACGTTGCTGTGGCGGTGTTGCCGAGCGGACTGACCAGCCCGATGCCGGTGACCACGACACGTCTCTTGCTCATAAGGACCTTTCCCCCTCCTTGCACGGACAAGCTCCGTTCCTTCTCCCGCCGTGGGGATGCACCCCGCTTCATCCAGACCTCGCCTGAACCGTTCAGGCCTCAGAGCTCTGCCCCTCGCCTGGAAGGAGTGGCAGGGAAGGGAAGGACCCTCTCCCGTAAGTTGGCCAGACTATCCCGTTCCCCCGCCGCCTTTTGCGTACGGCCATGACGCCACTCCAGGGCCACTCCCTCGAAGCGAGGCCACGCCGCCCAGATCTCCTTCCCCCCTGCTCAATGCCACTGGAAGAGTCGATTGTCCCGGAATCCCAGCGTCAGGATCCTGGCGCCGACTCCTCCCTTCTCCCTGCGCGGATCATCGAGTGGCTCCACACGGGGAAGTGATCTACTCCTTTTTCTTATGCTCTTCGATAAAGTTGAGCGCGTCCCGTACGCTCTTGATCTTCTCCGCGCTCTCGTCGGGGATCTCAATTCCAAACTCTTCCTCGAGTCGCATCACCAATTCGACCGTGTCGAGCGAATCTGCTCCCAGATCGTCGATGAAACGTGCGTTGGGTGTCACTTCGGACTCCTCGACTCCCAGCTCGTCGGCAATAATCTGCTTAACCTTTTTCTCAATTTCTTCAATTGAATCTGCCATAAATTCCTCCAGAAAGAGTTAGGTGATCAAAATAGAGAGAGCGTAGAGATAATGTGCCAGGAATGTTCCCGTCAGGCCTGGCCTGAGTCGCTCATTCCCAACGATACGGTGAAGTCTGCCGGGATACGGCGCTCGACCGCCCCTACATATACATCCCCCCGTTGACGTTCAGGACTTGACCGGTGATATAGCCTGCCTCATCAGAGGCTAGAAACGCAACTGCCGCCGCGACATCCCGGTCGGTTCCCGGACGCTTGAGCGGGATCTGCTCGAGCATCGCCTGTCGCGACACCTCTCCCAGTCCGGCCGTCATGGGAGTTTCGATATAGCCTGGGGAGACGGCGTTGACGGTGATCTGCCGCGAGGCGTATTCCCGGGCCACCGCTTTGGTCAAGCCGATGAGGCCGGCCTTGGCGGCGATGTAGTTGGCCTGGCCGATATTCCCCGATTGCGCCACGACCGAGGTCAGATTGATGATGCGACCGCGACGCGCCTTCATCATGCCGGGGAGTACCTGTTGTGTCATCAGGAAGACGCTCGTCAGGTTGGTCTGGAGGACGGTCTCCCAATCCTCCTGCTTCATCCGCAGCAGCAGGCCGTCCCGGGTGACGGCGGCGTTGTTGACGAGGATCGAGATCGTGCCCAGCTCCGCTGTCACCTGCTCGACGGTCGCGCGAATCTGGTCGGCCACGGCAAGATCGGCCTGGACGGCCAGGGCGCGGCGTCCGAGCGCCTGGATCTCACCGGCCACCGCCTGACACTTCTCGGCGGTGCGCGCAGCGATCGCGACGTCCGCCCCGAGTTGAGCCAGCAGCAACGCGGTTGCCCGCCCGATTCCCTGGGACCCTCCCGTCACCAGCGCGACTTGTCCGGTCAGATCGAACATACCCTCTCTTCCTTTCTGTTCCGTTCCCTTCCGTTCCCTTCCGTTCCGAGTACCCTATTGGCTGCGACTAGTCGGTGGTGGGGGAGGCGCCGACGATCCGTTCCCGCAGTTGTTCGCGGCCGGCCTGGTCCTCCGCCTGGAGCAGGGTCACCTCGTGGCCCGCCTCTTTGGCAATCGCCTTGATCAGTCCGGTCAGCACCTTGCCGGGACCGACTTCCACCCAGTGGCGGATCCCCTCGCCGAGCAGGAATTGGATCGACTCGGTCCAACGGACTGGAGCGGCGATCTGCCGCAACAATGCCTCTCGCGCCGCCGCTCCCTCGGTGATCGGCGCGGCGTCGACATTGTTGATCAGGGGAATCGAGAGGGGAGCGAAGGAGGCCGCGGTGAGGGGTTGACGCATCTTCTCCCGGGCAGGTTCCATCAGCGGACAGTGAAATGGGGCACTCACCTTGAGGATCGTCGTCAGCCGGGCGCCACGGGCCTTGCATTCAGCCGCCGCTCGCTCGACCGCTTCGCGATGACCGGCGATGACGATCTGCGTCGGAGAGTTGAAGTTGGCCGGCTGGCAGATCTGGTCGCCAGCCACCTCGCGGCAGACGGCAGCCACCGTCTCCGCGGGCAAGCCCAGGATTGCGGCCATGGCGCCGACTCCAACCGGCACCGCTTCCTGCATCGCCTCGCCGCGCTGCCGGACCAGCCGAACCGCCTCTCCCAACGTCAAAGATCCAGCCGCCACCAGCGCTGAGTACTCGCCGAGGCTGTGTCCCGCGACATAGCGCGGCTGCCACCCTTCCGCGACCAGCATGCGCCACGCGGCGACCGATGCCGTCAGAATTGCTGGTTGGGTGTTGGCGGTCAGCTGCAGGTCGGCCTCTGGTCCTTCAAAACAGAGCCGGCTGAGCGAGAAGCCCAGGGCCTCATCCGCTTCCTCGAAGGCCGCTCGGGCCTCGGGTGACCGCTCGACGAGCTCCCGACCCATACCGACAAACTGGGATCCCTGTCCGGGAAAGACGAAGGCCAGCTTTTCCGAGACTGCTTCCACGCTTCCTCTCACGCTCTCATCCCCCGTCACTCTCGCTTCCCACGGACGGCGCTCACCGGGCTCGACAGCGGGCAGCAGGCGCACGGCGTCCCCCAGGTGCGCCGCTTCAAAGGTTCTTGGTCGTCTCCAACA
>JBEIJP010000504.1:0-3031 GCA_040380245.1 Acidobacteriota bacterium
CAGCTCATTCTGAGTCGCAACTACAACCCCCCCGCCGTCTCGACGCCCGGGACCGAGTACGTCATTGTCGAATTGCGCATCGCCCGGGACGGACGCATCCTCTCCCTGACCGGCGGCCGCCTGGATCCCCGTTCTCTCAAGCGGCGCAGCGCCCTCGACCTGGTCAACTATGCCGCTGAACGGGCTGTCATTGCCTCCAATCCCCTTCCCCCTTTCCCGAATGGATTTTTGTTGGGGTCGCAGGAGGCAACGGCGGAAATCTGGTTTCGTTATCCGAAATAATCATGTACCCTGTCGCATCTGGAGTTGAGTGGACCGAGGACTCCCTGCCTGCCCGTCCCCAGTGGTCCCGCGATTGGAACGAGGGGGCTTCCTGGGGGAGCACAGAGCCTCGAGGATGGCAATCCACAGATCCAAGGAATGATGTCTCCTGAAGCCATGAAGAATTATCAAGATCAACCATCCAATCCCACAAGTTCAACGGGTGCCCGCCCGGAGCGCTTCCGCCAGCGAGGTTCCAGACGGTCCAGGGGGCGTTCATCCCGCTTGATGGCTCTCGCGATCGGCCTTCTCTTGCCGATTGTCCTCTCCAGCGGGGGAGGGGCTCCAGTGGCGCTGGGGAAGCTGGCCGGTCAGGGAACCCAGGACGAACTGAAGCGGCAGATTGGGACGATCCTGGTGACGCCCGGCGCTGGACCGTCCCTCGCCGTCGCCGATTTCCAAGCCCGCTCGACCGGAATCGCCGAGCCGCTCGAAACCTTCAATACAGTCTTCTGGGACGACCTCCAATTCGCCGGGGTGACCAATATCATCGGCAAGAGCCTCTATCCAAAGACCTTGCTGGCCGACCCTGCCTCGCTGCGATACGAGGAGTGGGAGGCCGATCCCGTCAAGGCGGACTACCTCGCCTTCGGCAGCCTCATCGATGGAACAACGGCGCAAGGGTTCCTCTACGACATCAAGACGCGCCAGGGGCTCCTCACCGCGCAGCTGACCGGAACTCCGCGTGAGATGGCTCACCAGCTCGCGGACCAGATCGTACAGCTCCTGACCGGTCAACCTGGGATCGCCCAGTCCAGGATTGCGTACATCGCCAATCGGGAAGTCCACCTGATGGACTATGACGGATACGGGAGTCGCCCGTTCACCCGCGACGGCGCCATTAGCCTCTTCCCGGCCTTCTCTCCGGACGGAAAGAGGCTCGCCTATGTCTCTTACCGGACAGGACATCCCAATGTCGTCATTCGGGGAGAGGATGGCCTTCTCCTTGGATCGACACAATTTCGCGCGACGACCACCTCGCCGTCGATCGCCCCGGACGGACGACTGGTCTTCTCCTCCAGCAAAGATGGCTCCGGAATGGATCTTTATGTGGCCAATTCCGACGGATCGAACGCGCGACGCTTAACCAATACGCGTAAATCGATTAATATCTCCCCGCGCTGGAATCCACGCACCGGGCTCGAAATTGCGTTTATTTCGGATCGAGGGGGAAGTCCACAGATCTATCTGATCGGGGCCGACGGGACCAATGAGCGACCTCTGCTCAGCCTCGGTGGGAAGATGGACTCGCCCGCCTGGTCTCCCGATGGTCGATTTCTGGCGTTTACGTGGGATGGGGGAGGCGGTCCATTCCATATCTACCTCGCGGAGATCGCTACCGGGCAGGTCTTGCGGCTCACCCGCGAAGGTCGGAATGAGAACCCTGCCTGGTCTCCGGATAGCCGCCATCTCGTTTTTCAGTCGAATCGGACCGGTCGGTGGGAGATCTGGGCCATGCATATTGACGGGAGTGATCCGCGCCAATTGACCCGGACCGGTGGCCGAGCCCCGACGTGGGGCCCCTGATTCATTCTTTCCCGTTTGGAATCGGACGGCAGCGAGTCGAGACTGCCCAACGGGAGTTTCGTGAATTCTGTGAGTTTTGTGAACTGGATCGTTGTTACCCGGGCGCTTGTTCGATGTGCCCGAGCCATTGACGGACATACCATAATGCCCATAATGCAAGGAGAACGCCCAATGTCGAAGAACATCAGACGGATGACAGTCGGATCATCCATGTTGTTGCTGGCGCTGTTGATTGCCGGCTGCGCGCCCCCCACGGCCAAGATCAAGGTATCGCGCCAAGAGGTCAACGCTGGCGACCCGGTGACGGTCAGCTGGGAGACCAATAAGGCGAAGGTGGTTGAGGTCAACGGGGAGAAGGTTGAGAAGATTGGCGCCAAGACGGTGACGCCAACAGCATCGACCACTTTCGAAGTTGTCGCTCGCCGCGGCAAGAAAGAGGCGCGGGATAAGGCCAATATCAACGTCCTGGTGGTCAAACCTCCCATGCCCACTGTGACGCTGCGGGCCGAGCCGACGGCCATCGACCTGGGCAGGAACACCGTTCTCCGTTGGGAGACGGCCAACGCGACGACGGTGACCATCTCCGGACTTGGCGAGGTCGCGGCCAGTGGCCAGCGCGAAGTGAGTCCACGGGTCTCGACCACCTACACTGCGACCGCCATTGGCGCAGGCGGCAATGCCACCGCGAGTGTCCGGATTACGGTCACCGATCCACCGCCGCCGGCCGAGCGTCCCCGGGTCACCGCGTCCGCCGAGCCGCCGATTGCCGAACAGTTCCGCGGCATCTTGCGCGCGATCTTCTTCGAGTATGATCAATCCGACCTGCTGCCAGCTGAGCAGGATCAGTTGCGACGCGCCGCCGAGTGGCTCAATCTGCCAGCCAACCGCTCGATCGTCTTCCGCATCGAGGGGAACTGCGATCCCAGAGGAACCGCGGAGTATAACCTCGGCCTTGGGAATCGACGCGCCGAGACGACCAAGGAGTTCCTCGTCAGCCTGGGAGTCGATGCTTCGCGGATCGAGATCTCCAGCTATGGCCTGGAGAAGGCGACCGGAACCGACGAGGGGCTCGCCAGCGCTCCGCCGTCCTGGGCCCACGATCGCCGTGCAGACTTTGTCTACGTGCGTGGAGGCGAGCGTCCCTAACGGCGCTCCCGCTGACCATCTGCCACGTGTCTGACCC
>JBEIJP010000505.1:0-3026 GCA_040380245.1 Acidobacteriota bacterium
GGATGGCGACGCCACCCCCGGGGGCACGGTTACCTTCCCGCACCGTGGCCGCTATCCGTCCCGCCACTCGGTGGCTGGTTGATTCAATCGATGGATCAGCCGCAGTTTGGGACTCCCATGAAGCACGGCCACTGATCGATCAGTCCATTGACATAGACCAGCACGAGCAGGATGCCGATGATCAGGCCAGCCCCCGAGGTTGGAGATCCCTCTCTCCGCGCACAGTTGTCGCAGCGTCGGTCCGAGGGTGACCACGATCAGGAATGCGTGAATTGACATGAAGGCGAAGAGTACGGTGGGGAACTCCTCCGCGCAGGCTCGCCGGGCGATCAACTCCAGGGCGAGGAAGGGGACGACGAGGGCAGTGCTGGCCAGCAGCGTCACCACGAAGGAGGCGTTGGGACTTCGTCTTTCTGCCAAGGCTTGACCTCACGGCAGTGGGCGGCAGTGAGGGCTATTTGCCGGTAATCTTCAGGTTGCGGAAGTAGCCCTCGGTCCCGGGGCCGACCCACAAGGCCACGCCGCCAGTCCGCGGCTCGAGTTTGAGGTCGTTGACGATCAGACACGGTTGCTCGGCGCCGTGGACGTAGAGCCGCGCCTGGCGACCTTCGACTTCGATCCTGTAGCGGGTCCAGACGCCCGGTTGCAGATCGACATAGGACTCATACTTTTCCGGGGATTCGCGCCGCAGCCGGGCGAAGTCGAAGTCGGGATGGGCGCCGTACTGCGTCGAGTGGTTGCGCCGCACCTGATCGTCGGCCCGGCCGTTGGTTGGTCGGAGGTAGATGTACTCATAGACACCACCCGCCTGATAGCGAAAGGCGATGCCGATGAATCCACGCGCGCCGCTTCCAGCGTTGGCCGCCGGCTGTCCCGCCACCTCCACCTCGATCGTGCCGTCCAGGAACGAGACATCCTTGAGCACCGCGTACGAGGCGCCGTTCTCCGCTGTCGGATCGGCGATCACCTGGATGGCGCTCCGCCCCTTGAACTCCACCGGTGCGATCGTCACCCTCTTTCCCTCCAATCGGTCGACGCTCTGGGCCGCCAGCGGCCCGGTCAGGCAGAGTGCGAGCGCCAATGGCGACAAGCTTGAACGGAAAGTGCGCAGGAACTTCTTCATCTGATCCTCCCTGGTGAAAGGTCTCTCCCCGTCTCTTCGAGCGAGGCGCGGTCCGTCCCCCTTGACGCCGTGCCAACCCAGCGGACCCGACGAGGGCGATCCTACCCAATATCTCCGCGGATGCCAATCCCTGTCAGGCGCAGATCTGCCATTCACGAATCCGCAAAAGTGCTGTAAGAATAGTCTCTTGCCATTGAGAACCTTTTTGGCAGATGCAGCGTCGGGGGGCGCGTTCGATTCCCTCGATTTCGTCGATCAGGGATCGTTTTCCAAGTGGAGGAGAGATGCGATTGAGAAGAACCTTGCTCCTGCTCGCCCTGCTGGTCGTCGCCAGACCTGTTGCCGCACAGGAGCTCAACCTGACCGGCTTCGACGACTACGTGCGCCAGGCGCTCCGCGACTGGGAAGTTCCCGGCGTGGCGATCGCCATCGTCAAGAACGATGCCGTCGTCCTGGCCAGGGGCTACGGCGTACGGAAGACCGGAGATCCCACACCGGTCGATGAGCGCACTGTCTTTGCCATCGGCTCCGTCTCCAAGGCCTTTACGGCCGCCGCGGTCGCCGCCCTCGTCGACGACGGCAAGGTCAAATGGAGCGACCCTGTCGCCAAACACCTCCCCGGATTCGAACTCTTCGATCCCTACGTCACCCGCGAACTGACGATCACCGATCTGCTGACCCATCGTTCCGGGCTCGATCGCGCCGATATGCTCTGGTACGGAACGACTCACGATCGCGAGGAGATCCTTCGACGCGTCCGCTTTCAAAAGCCGACCTGGAGCTTTCGCAGCCAATTCGGCTACAACAACAATCTCTTCATCGCTGCCGGACAGATTGTCGCCCGCGTCTCCGGTCAAAGCTGGGATCAATTTGTCGCGCGCCGGTTCTTTCAACCCCTCGGGATGACCTCGACCAACACAACCGCCGCCGCCCTCTCCTCCTACCCCAATCTCGCCACCCCCCACTCCAGGCTGGAAGGGCGCGTGCAACCGGTCCCCTGGCGAGTGCTCGACAACGCCGGGCCCGCCGGCTCCATCTACTCCAATGTCACGGATATGGCGCAGTGGATCCGCCTCCAGCTCGGCACAGGGCAACATCAGGGCCGGCAGGTGCTCAGCCGCGACGTCATGAAAGAGATGCATACGCCCCAGATCGTCATCCGCCCGGAATCCAACTTCGCGCTGCTCTTTCCCTCCGCCCACTTCATTACCTATGGCCTGGGTTGGTTTATGCACGACTACCAGGGACGCAAAGTCATCGATCACACCGGCAACATCGACGGTATGTCGGCCCTGATCGCCCTGCTGCCGGAAGAGAACGTCGGCTTGGTCATCCTCAGCAACCTCAGCTCGAACAGCCTGCCCAAGTCGCTGGAGCTCAAGCTGCTCGATCTGATCCTGCGCGCCCCGGCCAGGGACTGGAGCCAGGAGCTGCTCAAGGAGAGCCGTGCCCGCGACGCACAGGCCCTCGCCGCCGAACAGAAGCTGCTCCAGCAACGCATCCCCGGAACGCGCCCCACCCTGGCGCTCGAAAAGTACGCCGGGACGTATCTCGACGACCTCTATGGGGAGGCGATCCTCTCGTTGACCGATGGCCGCTTGACGATGCGGATCGCCGGAGGGGGCATCTCCGATCTGGAGCACTGGCACTACGACCTCTTTCGCGCGACGCCGCGTGATGGCCCCGCCAGAAGATCGATGGTCACCTTTACGATCAATGCCCAGGGCCAGGTCGAGGAGTTGAAACTCCAGACCCCGGGAGCCGCTCCGGCTACCTTTAAAGGCCCTCTCTCCGGCCCCCTCCCGGCTGGGAGGGCGGGAAGAGGGGGCGCTTCAGGCATAGTCTCACGCGAAGGCGCGAAGAAGCGAAGAAGGTAAGGGGCAAGGAGGGAAGGGGACCTGTA
>JBEIJP010000506.1:0-3019 GCA_040380245.1 Acidobacteriota bacterium
CCGCGCTCTACCATCAAATAAGTAAATCTAATCGAAGAGATTAATCTTTTCTATTTTACTTATTCAAGAGCGACTGGTACCTTCAAAATTCTACTTGAACTGAAGAAATACAAGCGGGACGACTCGTGATGGTTGGATCTAACTTGGAACGCTCAAGTTCCTGTTTGTCTCATTCAGAACAGTTCAATTCGAGACAAATGGCGACAGGCATCAACCCAACAGCCTGCCAATCGATCGAACATAGCCCACCCTTCGAAGGCCGACTGAATTGCTCGTGCGGTCCGGGACGTCCGAAGTTAAGCGTTGTAAAGTTCCAGATGGTTCCCGGAGAGGTGATGGTCTGGCGTTTATGTGGGGCAGGAATTGGTGATCATTGGGCCCTCATCGATGGGAATGCCGTGGGTTCTGGGCAAGGCAAGTCTCAATGGGCGGGATCAAGTTTCCGTGCCATCGCAAGATCGGAATGGGTTAGTCGATTGAAGTGAGCAGGAAGGAGAGAAGAATGGCAGCATCTGCAATCAGCCTGGAGAAGAGGGGATCCGCGGGACTGGTGATGCGTCTCTGGCAATCATCCCTGGGAAAGAAGTACGTGATGGCGGTTACGGGAGCGGGACTGTATCTCTTCGTCATCGTCCATTTGCTGGGGAATCTGCAGATCTTCCTCGGGCCGGAGAAGCTGAATGGCTACGCGGCGCTTCTCAAATCGAACGCCCTGGTCCTCTGGGGCGCTCGCGTGGGACTGCTGGCCATGGTTGGCCTTCACATCCTGACGGCGTTGCAACTGGCCGCGATCAATCGCAAAGCGCGCCCGGTCAAGTATGGAGTGGGGAAGCCAGTCGCGACGACCTTTGCTCAGCGCAGCATTCTGGTCAGTGGCCTGGTCATTCTTGCCTTCATCGTTTTTCACCTGGCCCACTACACCATGGGATTGATCGACCCGGCATTTCTGACCCTGGTCGATGATCAGGGACGTCACGACGTCTATGGAATGGTGGTGGCTGGCTTCTCACAGCCCCTCGTCTCCGTCTTCTACATCGTGGCGATGGGACTGCTCCTGCTCCACCTGAGTCACGGTGTGAGTAGTCTCTTCCAATCGCTGGGATTGCGCAGCAACAAGACCTTCGGAATATTCGACAAACTGGCCAAGGGATCAGCGTTGCTTCTCTTTATTGGCAACAGTTCGATCCCTCTCGCCGTCCTCCTGGGATGGATTCAGTAGCGCGAAGGAGTGAAAAAGCGGTATGAGCATTACACTCGATTCAAAGATTCCCTCGGGACCCGTTGGTCAGAAGTGGTCCCGGTATCGGCAAGACATGAAGTTGGTCAACCCGGCTAACAAACGGAAATTTACGGTCATCGTCGTCGGCACCGGTCTGGCGGGAGCCTCTGCGGCAGCGACGTTGGGCGAGTTGGGCTACCAGGTCAAGGCCTTCTGCTTCCAGGACAGCCCACGACGGGCCCACTCGATCGCGGCGCAGGGCGGAATCAATGCCGCCAAGAACTACCGCAACGATGGCGACAGCGTCTATCGACTCTTCTATGACACGATCAAGGGTGGCGATTTCCGGGCGCGGGAGGCCAATGTCCACCGACTGGCGGAAGTGAGCGTCCAGATCATCGATCAGTGTGTCGCGCAAGGTGTCCCCTTCGCTCGTGAGTATGGTGGGCTGCTCGACAACCGCAGCTTTGGCGGCGCTCAGGTCTCGCGTACATTCTATGCGCGTGGCCAGACAGGCCAGCAGCTTCTCATTGGGGCCTACCAGGCTCTGGAGCGCCAGATCGCCGCGGGCACGGTGGAGATGCATCCCCGTACAGAGATGCTCGATCTGGTGCTCGTCAATGGGCACGCCAAGGGGATCATTACACGCGATCTGGTCACCGGAAAGATCGAGGCGCACGCCGGCACGGCCGTCGTCCTCGCCACTGGCGGGTACGGGAACGTCTTCTATCTCTCGACCAATGCCAAGGGCTGCAATGTGACGGCGACCTGGCGTGCCCATAAGAAGGGAGCGCTCTTCGCCAACCCTTGCTACACGCAGATCCACCCGACCTGCATCCCGGTGACCGGTGACCATCAATCGAAGTTGACGCTCATGTCGGAGTCGCTCCGCAACGATGGTCGCGTCTGGGTACCCAAGCGCGGCGAAGACTGCGCCAAGGATCCCGGATCGATCGCCGAGAGCGACCGCGACTACTACCTCGAGCGCAAGTATCCCAGCTACGGGAATCTCGCGCCCCGGGATATCGCCTCGCGAGCCGCCAAGCAGGTCTGCGACGAGGGACGCGGCGTTGGCCCGGGTGGACGTGGTGTCTATCTCGACTTTGGAGATTCGATCCGCCGGCTTGGGGAGAACAAGATTCGCGAGCGCTACGGGAATCTCTTCGATATGTACCAGCAGATCACGGGAGAGAATGCCTATCAGCGACCGATGCGGATCTACCCGGCAATCCACTACACCATGGGTGGATTGTGGGTCGACTATGAGTTGATGAGCAACATCCCGGGTCTCTTTGTCATTGGAGAAGCCAACTTCTCGGATCACGGCGCCAACCGGCTTGGGGCGAGCGCGCTGATGCAGGGGCTCGCGGACGGCTACTTCGTGCTTCCCCAAACGATCGGCGGCTACTTCGCGTCGAGCACCAACGGCCACTACTCGGCCGATCACCCGGAGTTCCGGAAGTCGATCGAGGAGGTCACCGGACGAATCGATCGACTGCTCTCGATCCGTGGCAAGCGGACAGTCAGTGAGTTCCACCGTGAGCTGGGCAAGCTGATGTGGGATGATGTTGGCATGGCCCGCACCCGGGAGAGCCTTCAGCAGACTCTCCAGCGAATCCCTGAGCTGCGACAGGAGTTCTGGGAGAACGTCAACGTGCTGGGCAGCGCGGGTGAGTTGAACCAGGCACTGGAGCATGCGGGTCGTGTCGCCGACTTCCTCGAGTTTGGAGAACTGCTGGCGTACGACGCTCTCCAGCGGGAGGAGTCGTGCGGCGGTCACTTCCGTGAAGAGTATCAAAC
>JBEIJP010000507.1:0-3000 GCA_040380245.1 Acidobacteriota bacterium
GCCCTGAGGCAGCCGACCAGTTGCGCCGGCGGCTGCCCGGGCCACGTCTGGAGAGCCTATTTCGACCGGCGATTGGCGAGGACGTGAGTTGCCACCTCGCCGACCGGCGCCAGCCAGATGCGCTGCGCCGGGTCGGTGACCATCGGGAGCAGCTTCTCCAGCATCGAGACGCGCGTCGTCAGCCGGCCGCCGGCGCCGATCTCGTGTCCGGCGAGGATCAGCCACTGCCCCTCTTTCCTGGCCCCTTCGATCAGGGCGAGGATCTCCGGGAACTCCTTGCCGTCCATCTCCATTCCGGTCAATTGGGCCATGTCGCAGTAGGCGGGGTCGTTCGGCGCCTCGTCGAGCCAGCCGCGACCGCTCTGGTGCAGTTCCGCCACCACGGGGACGTAGCTCTGGACGTCCCGTCCGCGACCGATGTAGGTCTGGCCGCACGGGTAGGCGAAGGAGACCGGATTGACGCTGAGGAGCCGTTCGAGCTGCCGCCGGGCGTCCTTCAACTCCGCCTCCATCTGCTTGATGGTGTAGTCCTCAAGGGCCCGGTCCCGCGACCAGGGGAAGTTCCCGGAACAGGGGTGGCGAACGCTGTGGCTGCCGATCTCGTGGCCGTCGGCAACGGCCCGTTTCCACTCTGCGAGGCGTGGCTCGACCGAGCCCGGTGTGACGTAGAAGGTCGCTCGCGCCTTGTATCGCGCCAGCAGCGACGTTCCGACCAGGACCTGACTGGCGCGGCCGTCGTCGAAGCTGAGGCTGAGCGCCATCGTCTGCCCTCCGGGCCAGGCGATCTTTGTCGGCTTGGCCGCTGGTTGCTGCGCGTCCGCCGCCCCTCCTCTCCACGCGAGCCCTTGCGCGAGTCCCAGCCCGATCAGGCAGAGACAAGACCACGTCGCCGCTCTTCCCATCCCTCTCATCTTCATCGTTGGCTCTCCCCTGGTTGGTCTGTCTACTCAAACAACGGCCCGTCCGCACCGAATCATCGGACGCGGACGGGCCTGTGAAAAGTCCTCGTCGATCGCTGCGCCGCTTAGGCGACGGTGATCTCTTTGGCCAGATAGACGTCCTGAATGGCGTTGAGGATCTCGACGCCCTCCTTCATCGGGCGCTGGAAGGCCTTGCGGCCCGAGATGAGCCCCATGCCGCCGGCTCGCTTGTTGATGATCGCGGTCGTGACAGCCTCGGCGAGGTCGCTCTGCCCCTTCGACTCACCCCCGGAGTTGATCAGCCCCTGCCGTCCCATGTAGCAGTTGGCGATCTGGTAGCGGGTCAAGTCGATCAGGCTCTCGCTCGTCAATTCCGTGTAGACGCGATCGTCGATCTTGCCGTACGGGTTCTCCTTGCTGGCGAGCGCCTTGTAGCCCCCGTTGTTGGTCGGCAGCTTCTGCTTGATGATGTCGGCTTCGATCGTCACCCCGAGGTGGTTGGCCTGGCCCGTCAAGTCGGCCGAGGTGTGGTAGTCCTTGTCCTTCTTGAAGCCGGGGTTGCGCAGGTAGCACCAGAGGACGGTGAAGAGTCCCAGCTCGTGCGCGTGCTGGAAGGCCTCGCTCACCTCCTGCAACTGACGGGTCGACTCGTCCGAACCGAAGTAGATCGTCGCGCCGACCCCGGCCGCTCCCATCTCGAAGGCCTGGTCGACGCTCCCGAACATGATCTGATCGAACTTGTTCGGATAGGTCAGGAACTCGTTGTGGTTGATCTTGACGATGAAGGGAATCTTGTGGGCGTACTGACGCGCGCAGGATCCGAGCACGCCGAGCGTCGAGGCGACCGCGTTGCAGCCCCCCTCGATCGCCAGCTTGACAATGTTCGCCGGATCGAAGTAGAGCGGGTTCTTGGCGAAGCTCGCTCCCGCCGAGTGCTCGATCCCCTGGTCGACCGGCAGGATCGAGACATACCCCGTTCCCGCCAACCGGCCCGTGTTGAGCATCAACTGCATGTTGCGAAGGACGGGCACCGGGCGGTCCGAGGGGATCATTGTCCGGTCGACGAAGTCCGGACCGGGCAGGTGCAGGTGCTCTTTGGCAATCGTCTGGCACTCATGGCGCAGCAGGGCCTGGCCCTCCGGTCCGATGAGCTTTTCAATCTCCTGAATCGTCATGGTCGAAATCTCTCCATTAAAGCGTTGGTGGTAAAACAAGAATCGTCAATGTCACGAACGAGGGGTCCGGGTTGTAAACGGTGATTCTACTTCCAACTTTCCGGATGGGTCAATCACGCACCCGTTTCTCAATCAAACCAGAGGGGAGATTTTTCTCCTCCCATCATTGAGATTCACCAACCTTGACGTCAGTTGACCTCAAGCCAACTTTGGGCCCAAGCTCGATTGAGCGTGGATTGCTCCCACCCTTCAATCTCACACTCACGCGACGTTGCCGATCTCGAGTGCAATTGCCGTCGCCTGTAGTGTGGCCGCAACTCTTATGGCGTCATGCACCTGATCCTCACTCAGCCCACCCTCCACCACGACCCGCTCGTGTGAACGAATGCAAGTTTCACAACCATTAATCGCGCTAACCACCAAACAATACAGTTCGAAATCGATCTTGCTCCCTCGCGGCTTTGCAATCCAGTTCATTCGTAACCGTGCTGCCTTTTCGCCGTAGCCCTCCTTTCCCACCAGGTGGCGAAAACGATAGTAGACATTGTTCATCGCCATCAATGAGGCTGCCGCCTTCGCATCCTCTGTCACTGCGACATCAACTACACCGGATGCGTCTTGAAGGATCGCCTCAACAAGTTTCTTGTTCCTTGATGCAATCGCGGCGGCGATGGCTGTTCCCCAGAGCTGGTTCGGCGTCAATGTCGTCGTTGTAAAGACACTCTGCAAATTCAGCCTGATGTCTTTTGCTGGTTCAGGAATCGCGTCACGAAGAATCTCGATGTGTACCATGGTCCCTTACAGGTAAGAAAAAGTGATGGCCAAGAGGGAAGGTGGAAGAACAAAATGGGGGCCCGGCCCCCCCACAAACTCTGACACCATATCAAACAAAGAGGGTAAAAGAA
>JBEIJP010000508.1:0-2982 GCA_040380245.1 Acidobacteriota bacterium
CTGGTCGAGCGGGGGCGGGTGATGGCCCAACGCGAATCGCAGGAGACCAAACGGTATATCGGCAAGCTCAACATCCGCCCCGGCAATCCACAGTTTCTGATCGGACGGATGAGCGGAGGGAACCAGCAGAAGGCGTTGCTCGCCCGTTGGCTCTTCGCCCGGACGGGGGTCTTTCTGCTCGACGAGCCGACCCGTGGGGTCGATGTGGCCGCCCGGGCCGAGATCTACCGGGAGATGAATGAACTGGCCGAGTCGGGCGCGGCGATGGTCATGGCCTCCTCGGATCTGCCGGAGCTGCTGGGAATGGCGGACCGGATCCTGGTCTTGCGTCGTGGACGCCTTGTCGCCGATCTCCCGGCACGCGAGACAACGCAGGAAGAGATCCTCAAATACGCGGCTGTCGAGGAAGAAGGTTGATCGCTATGCAGGAATGGCTGAAACGATTTCTCCCCTTCATCAGTTTGCTGGCCCTCTGTATCCTGATTCCGACGTGTGAGTACTTCCTCCTCGATCAGGATCCGAAGTTTCTGACGAGCGGAAATCTGGCGGCCATTGCCCGCCAGACCGCGGTGATCACGATCATGGCGATGGGGATGACGATGGTCATGGTCTCGGGGGGAATCGACCTCTCGGTCGGTTCGATCGTCGGGTTGACGGCGGTGGTCGGATCGCTCTCGATGGCTGCCGGCGGGCAGGCGGCCCTGGTCGGCATCGTCGTCGCCATCCTGGTGGGCGGACTCTGTGGGGTCGCCAATGGCATGGCGGTGACGACGCTGCGCATTCCGCCGTTCATCGTCACGCTCGGGGCGATGGGAATCTATCGGGGGCTCGCGCTCTACATCTCGAACGGGAACGCGGTGGTCGGCCTGCCGGAGTCGGCCGGCTACCTCGCCGAGCGAACCTTCCTCGGGGTCGTTCCGGTGCCGCTCCTGCTGGTCATCGTGCTCGCCCTGCTCATCCATTTCACACTCAGCCAGACACGGCTCGGCCGCTACTGCTACGCCATGGGGAGCAACATCGAGGCGGCCCGCTTTGCCGGGATCAACATCTGGCGCTATCAGGTGACCTACTACGCGATCCTCGGGGCGCTCAGCGGACTGGCCGGCGCGATGGAGACGTCACGGACCGTCACCGGACAGCCCAACGCCGGAGAGACCTACGAGTTGAACGTCATCGCCTCCGTGGTCATTGGCGGTGGAAGCCTCAGCGGCGGTCAAGGGACCGTCGTCGGAACGATTATCGGGTCGCTCATCATGGGCGTCCTCGCCAACGGGGGAAATCTGCTGCAGATCTCTCCCTTCATCCAGAAGATCGTTATTGGAACGGTCATCATTCTGGCCGTCACCTTCGATGAATTTCAGCGGCGTCGGCTGCAGAACGTCGAAGGGTAGGATTGTCATCCCAACGGCTCCGCCTCCGCCCACGAAATCCAGATCGAGGCGGTCGGGGGAGTCGACCAAGCGAAGAACAGGACAAGTTGAGATGAAGCTGCTGCAATTCAGGACAAAGACAGGTTCGGGGCCCCGGCTGGGGGTTCTCAAGGGCGAGGCGATCGTCGATGTGACATCGGTGGCGCCGGATATGCGCAGTCTGATCGCGCGAGGAGCGGATGGGCTGCGGGCCGTCGAGCAGGCGAGCGCGACAGCGGCCTACGGGCTGGACGCGATCGAGTTTCTGCCCGCCGTCACGCCGGGAAAGATCATCTGCATTGGCCGCAACTACTACGATCACGCGGTCGAGGGGGGCAGCGAGCCTCCGGCCAGCCCGCTGATCTTCACCAAGCTGCCCAACGCGCTGACGGCGCACGAGGCGCCGGTGACGCTCCACGCCATCTCCCAGCAGATCGACTTCGAGGCGGAGCTGGCGGTGGTGATCGGGCGGCAGGCGCGGCGCGTTTCCGAGGCAGAGGCGCTCGATCACGTCTACGGGTACAGCTGCCTGAATGACATCAGCGCGCGCGACCTGCAGTTCAGCGACGGCCAGTGGATTCGGGGGAAGAGCCTCGACGGGTTTGCGCCGCTCGGGCCCTGGATCGTCACGCGCGACGAGATCGCCAATCCGCAAGCGCTGGCGATCGAGGGGCGGCTCAATGGGCAAGTCATGCAGCGCTCGAACACGGGGCAGATGATCTTCCCGGTCGCCTACCTGATTCACTATATTTCGCAGGGCATCACGCTGGAACCGGGGGATGTCATCGCCACGGGTACCCCGGAGGGGGTCGGCGTCTTCCGCAATCCGCCGGTTCTGTTGCAGCCCGGCGACCAGTTCGAGGTCGAGTTGGAAGGCATCGGAGTCCTGCGCAACCCCTTTGTCGGCAGCTGAGAGAGCCATGAGCGACTACTTTCTGGGGATCGACAGCGGCACACAGAGCACGAAGGCGGTAATCCTCGACGGGGCGAGCGGCGAGATCATCGCCGCCGCCTCGGCGGGGTATGAGCTGATCGAGGGGCTGCCCCCCGGACACAAGGAGCAATGGCCCGCCGAGTGGGTCACGGCTCTCGAAACGACAGTCCAGGGTGTGCTGGGAGAGCTCGGGGCCGCGGGGGGAGACCGCCGGTCGGTCCGGGCGATCGGGGTCTCCGGACAGCAGCACGGGTTTGTCGCGCTGGACGCGGCGGACCGGCCGCTCCGGGCAGCCAAGCTCTGGTGCGACACGAGCACCTCGGCGGAGTGCGCGCTGCTGATCGAGGCGCTGGGAGGGCTCGATCAGACGATCGAGCAGGTCGGCAATGGGATCCCGGCCGGCTTTACCGCCTCGAAGATCCTCTGGATGAAGCGGCACGAGCCGGAGCTCTATGCCCGGCTCGCGACGGTCCTGCTGCCGCACGATTATCTCAACTTCTACTTGAGCGGCCGGAAGGCGATGGAGTGCGGCGACGCCTCTGGGACGGCCCTGTTCGACGTCAGGCAGCGTCGTTGGTCGGCGGCCGCCATCGCGGCGATCGACACCGACCTGGCGGCGAAGCTTCCGCCCTTGATCCC
>JBEIJP010000509.1:0-2980 GCA_040380245.1 Acidobacteriota bacterium
CTGGCTGGAGATGCGCGCCATCGTCCGCAGTGGTTTATAAAGACTGGTCAGATAGGCCGTAAAGATCAATACTTCACCCGGCAGGATTCTGCCGCGCAGAACCTGGAGCGAGCCAAAGAGAACGACGGCGCAGAGACCGGCCGCGCTGATCAACTCGACCGCACGTGTCGCCGCCGCCTCCATTCGGGCCGTGCGGATCCCCTCGGCGAGTGTCGCGCTGCCCTCGCGCTCGAACCGTTCCTGCTCGAGCTTTTCGCGTGCAAAGGCACGGACGATGAGGAGTGACGAGAGCACGTCATAGATTCGTGACGCGACCACTCCTTCCCGTTCACGTTGCCTTCGCGCCGATGCCTTGATTCGACGATAGACTCCAAACAACGCATAGCTCAGTACCGGAAAGGTCGCCAGCACGATCAGGGCCATCCGCCAGTCGAGCCAGAACATTACTCCGAACATCCCGATTACCGTCAGTGAATGCGCGGCAAAATTGAGGGCCGATTCGGCGAAGATGTCCTTGAGTGCCGAGGTGTCGCTGACGACACGCGTCAGTAGCTCACCGGTCCGTGCACGGGCGTGAAAGGAGAGCGAGAGTTGCTGAAGGTGCGCGAAGAGGAGACGCCGCAACCGGTAGACCATCTCGTGCCCGATCCGCGCGGTGATGAAAGTTTGCGAATAGGCGAAGACTCCGCGAAACAGCGCGATCAGCACGATCGACCCGGCAATTACAACGATCGCGGTCGTGCGCCCGCGGGCAAAGAGTGGCGACAGCCAGTTCAGAAAGCCGGGCGGGCTTCGATCGAGCAGCAGGTGATCGAAGATTATCTTCAATGGCCACGGCGCCGCCAGCTCGGTCAGCGTGTAGCCGGCCATGCAGAGCACCGAAAAGAGCAGGCTGCCACGAACTTCAAGCAAATGGTCGATGACGATCGCCTTCAATGTCTGCGTGCGTGGCGTTGACGGATCAGGCATGCTTACCCTCCAGCAGTGAACGGAACGTGTGTGGCACGACGCACTCGAAACCTTTCAGTTCAGTCAGCAGCCGGTCGATGAAGCTGAATGCCGCTTCACTCATCACCCGGTGATGGAGCAGAATCCCGATCGTGGCGCTTTCCTTTGCCGTCTTTGCCTGTTCGGGCTGTACCACCTGGCCCACCTTCTGGATCTGGCGAATCAGTTCGGTGAGCAACAGATCTACTGGTTTCAGATCACGACTCGATCTCCAGTCGATGATGTCGAGTGTCGCGGGGATTCGGCGAAGGGCCGTATTCACTTTCACCGCGCGGCTTGATTCGATATCCGAGATCGCGTGGAAACCGAGGTCGATCAGCGCCTGGCAGGTGGCGGCACCATAACGATTCCACGGCGGGGTGAAGACCGGATAGAAGGCGCTTCCAAGCATCTCTTCAAGTCGCGCTCTGCCGGCACGGATATCTTCGAGCTGCTGTTGATAGTCGCGGGCTGGCCCGAATTCGCATTTACGCCCGGTCGTCTCATGATTTTCGTGTCGCCAGCCGTGCTGGTTTACTTCGATCAATTTTGGCTGGCCCGACTGCGCTGCCCCCAGTAACCGCGCGCACTCCGTCGTCAGCAGCCCCGGAATGACCTCGAAGTTGATCGCCATCTCTCGTGTCTCGAAGAGTGACAGCAGCCGCCGCAGCGGTGGTGTGTCCTCCGCCGCGTCATCGTCACGGAAGAATAGCGCAATCCGGCGCCCGCCATCCGATGCGTCGCGCAGGCTCTCTCCAAGTTTTATCCAGTACTCATTCATCGTTTTTCGGCTATAGGTGAAAATAGTAACTCATCGCCCGACAGGTCAGAATTTTTTCATACTCAAAGATCCTGAGGGAAGATTTTTCTCAGGCAGATCAGCCTCTCCAGCCAGTTCAGTCAGCAGTATTTTAGTCTTTCGGACGCCGTCGAGATCGATCTTCAACCGATGATCGGAATTGGCTGGCGTCGTAAGCATGGCGGCCATCAGCGGTGCGAGTTTCCCGGAAGCGAGCTCTTCCGCCGTGATCACGCTGACGATGCCAGACTGTTCAAGCTTGTGCGCCCGGATGGTCTGCTCCCGATTCTCGTTTCCAGTGAATGGGTGGACGATCGACGGGACGCCAGCCGTCAGAATATTCATGCAGGTATTGTAGCCGGCGAGGCTGATCGAGAGCCGTGCGTTTCGCATCGCTCCGACAAGGTCGGGCGTGAATCGTTCGATCACGATGTCGTCGTCACCGGCGTAGTTATCGACCAGCTTCCTGAACTCATCCGCCGGCAGGTATGGCCCGGTGAAGAGATGTAGCCGGTGGGGAATGGAGCGTCTTACCTGACGGCTCGCCTCGCTGGCGGCGTAGAGCAGTTCAAGTCCGACGCGACCGCCGCCAATACTGACGACGACCGGCTGGTCGCCGCCAGTCGGATTGCTCGCTGCCGGCTCAACCTCGACGACATAGCCCGTATACTCAATCCGGCAGGTCAACCGGTCGACGGGTGGAAAAGTCTCGCCAAGGGACTGAAATGTCGGATCGGAATGGACAAGGATCAGATCAAAGAATTGGTTGGCTCTCTCAATAGCGAAGTCTTCAAAATCTTTCTGGTCGCGCTTCGCGACGAGGATGTCCCGGAGACTGCAGACGATCGACGGGGCAGGCTCTCGCCGTCGCGCGGCTTCAAGCAGTGGTCGCAGCTCGAAATCGAACTTCATCCGCCCAAATGGAAACAGCTCGATCATCAATATGTCCGGATTGAAGGTCGCGAAGATTTCGAGCAGCCCTGACATCCTCTCCGCCCTGATCTCGTCAAGATTGCGGGTCGGATCGATGGCCACGATTCCTCGAAACTCCGGATCCGCCTGGAGTGCCGGAAGGTTGATTACCGCGATATTCCCGGGCAGCGTCGCGACGGTCGCCGCCGCGAGGGGCAATCCACCATTGATGAATCCGATTTCGAAACCATCGAGCCCGCGCAGGATCGCGAGGCTTCTCAC
>JBEIJP010000510.1:0-2978 GCA_040380245.1 Acidobacteriota bacterium
CCCAGGGTTGCACCCTGGGCTGGTATGCGCCGCCCCTTCAGGGCGGAAGCTGAATCGACTTTGCAAAAGCCCTGGTTTGGTTCTGCCCCGTCGATTCCGGAGTTTGCCATTTGCCGGTTTCGGTGATATAAGCCCCCTTGACCGAGCGAGTCAGCGAGCCGAGTCTGTCAGAAAGCAAGTCCTGCCCGAGTGGTGCCACTGTTTGGATCATGCGGTTTTCTCCCGCGCTTCCAGGTTGCCCGGTCGGGTAGTCTGGGAAAGACACGGCACGTCGTATTGATCGCCTGACTCTTCAAACCTGTCTTCATCTGGCAATCAAATCAGGTAGCTTATGAAGGGCGGCGACTTGCCAGGGACCGAGCCGCGTTGTCAGGCCTGGTCGGAAAGCAGCCGTGGCAAAGGTGGGACTCCAAACGATATCCGAGTGGACGAGACCAATGAGCAAAGATCTGGAGCGGATCGAGAATTTCAAGGGAGTGGGCGTCTCGCCCCTCCAAGGGCGAAGAATGGCGACGCGCCGGGCCCTTCGGCTCCTGGGAGCCGTCCTCCTGGTGGCGGGTCTGATCTCGGCGATCGGCTACTCTGTCGCCGGGGCGATCGCGCGGCAGCGTCTGGCGACCACCATGGCCGAAGGGGCGAACGCCTTCCTCGCGTCGCTGACGCCGGAGCAGAGGACCAAAGCCGCCTTCCGGTTGGAAGACGCGCAGCGGAAAGAGTTCTACTTCGTCCCCCGGGCGCGCTTCGGCATTCCGCTCAAGGATCTCAACGAGCGACAGCGCCAACTGGCCTTCGCCTTTCTGCGGACAGGCCTTGGAGCCGACGGGTACCGCAAGGCGACCTCGATCATCGACCTCGAACCAGTCCTCTTCGAACTGGAAGGGAAGGATCGCATCCACCCGCGCGATCCGGAACTCTACTACCTCTCGCTCTTCGGGACACCCTCGGCACGAACCCCCTGGGGGTGGCGCTTCGAGGGGCACCATCTCTCGCTCAACGTCACCGTCGTCCGCGGCGAGCTGATCTCGACGACCCCGCTCTTTATGGGATCCAATCCGGCGCAGATTCCCCGCGGACCCCGCCAGGGATTCCGGGCGCTGGCGGAGGAGGAGGACGAGGGGCGGGCGCTGATCCAGTCGCTCGACGAAGAGCAGCGTCGCGTGGCAATCATCAGCGATAAGGCCCCGAGCGACATCCTGACGACCAATCGTTCGCAGGCGGAGCCGCTCGTCCCGGTCGGCTTGACCGCGGCTCGGATGACCTCGGCCCAGAAGGCACAGCTGACTCGCCTGATTGAGGTCTATCTCGCGCGGATGCCGGACGACCTCGCCGCCGAACGGCGCGCCAAACTGCAGGCGGCTGGTCTCGACCCGGTCTCTTTCGCCTGGGCGGGTGGCATAGGGAAGGGGGACTACCACTACTACCGCGTCCAGGGACCGACCTTCCTGATCGAGTATGACGACACCCAGAACAATGCCAACCACATCCACTCGGTCTGGCGTGACTTCACAGGGGACTTTGGGGTCGACCTGCTGCGGGAGCACTATCGACAACAGCCGCACGGTGCATCCGTGCCGGCCCCTCCCGGTCAGCGGTAGCGGCAATGATTGTCTCCCCGCTCGTCTTGCGCTGCGATCGTCCCGCCCCCGGGTCAAAAGATGGCCTCACCCGTGGGCGGCGAGCGGCTGCCCAGGGCTTCTTTCCTCTTCTCCGCGTTTTCCAGAACCGATCCCGGAGGAGGAGGCCCATCGACTGGCCTGGAAGAGAGTCGTGAGCGGGAGGAGAAGCGAACGGTGGCGATGAGGAGTCAGGCAAGCCCCTTACCGATCGACCCGTACCTGGGCACGATCGTCGAGGCGGTTGCGGCGGGGAGGAACCTCGTTCTGCAGGCGGCCCCGGGGGCAGGGAAGACGACGCGGGTTCCGTGGGCGCTCTGCCAATCCCTGCCAGCCGGGGTGGGCGAGGTGCTCGTGCTCGAGCCGAGGCGGCTGGCGGCACGGATGGCGGCGCGGCGAGTCGCCGAGGAGTTGGGCGAGAATCTCGGGGAGTCTGTCGGCTACCAGGTCCGGTTCGAGGAGGTCGGAGGCCGCGAGACGCGGCTCAGGTTCGTCACCGAGGGCGTGCTCACCCGGCGGCTCCTCAGCGACCCGACCCTCGTGGGGGTCGGCGTGGTCGTCCTCGACGAGTTCCACGAGCGCCACCTGCAGACCGATCTGGCGCTGGCCCTGCTGCGCCGTCTCCAGCGCGGGGCGCGACCAGACCTGCGCCTCGTGGTCATGTCGGCGACGCTCGATGCGGCGCCTGTCGCGGACTATCTCGGCGCGGGAGCCCCGCTCGAAATTCCCGGGATGAGCCATCCGGTGACGGTCGAGTACGCCGCGCGGCCCGATGACCGCCCACTGGCGGCGCAGGTCGAGAGCGCGTTGGAGCGGCTCTGCGCGGCCGGCCTCGATGGGGACGTCCTCGTCTTCCTGCCCGGGGCGGCGGAGATTCGCCGCGCCCAGGCCGCCTGCACCCGGCTCGCCACGCGGGAGAACCTGCTGGTGCTGCCGCTCCACGGAGAGTTGCCGATCGAGGAGCAGGACCGGGCGATCCGACCGGCGGGCCAGCGCAAAGTGATCCTCTCGACCAATGTCGCGGAGAGTTCGCTGACGATCGACGGGGTCGTCGCGGTGATCGATTCGGGCCTTGCCCGGATCGTCGGACACTCCCCCTGGTCCGGTCTTCCCACGCACGAAGTGGCGCGCGTCAGCCAGGCGGCCGCCATTCAGCGGGCCGGCCGCGCCGGCCGAACCCGCCCCGGCGTCTGCCACCGTCTCTATACCCAACAGGATTTTCAGGCACGGCCAGCCCATCCAACACCGGAGATCGCCCGTGAAGACCTGGCCGGGGCCCTTCTCGAACTGCCGGCGGCAGGGGTGGTCGACCCGGCGACCTTTGACTGGTTCGAGCGACCACCGCTGGCGGCCCTCGAGGCGGCC
>JBEIJP010000511.1:0-2976 GCA_040380245.1 Acidobacteriota bacterium
CCCGCCAGACCTCCCGACCATCGGCCGGCTCGTGCGCCGTCACACAGTCCCCCCCGCTGAGGACGATCAGATCCTTGCCCTTTTCGGTGAGCAGCGTCGGCGTGATGTAGGAGTCTGGCGATTCAACCTGTGCCGGGGTCGGCCGCTCCACCCGCCAGAGGGTCCGGCCCGTCTGCGCGTCGATCCGCAGGAGATACGAGGGATCGTCTGTCTTCATCCCATGCAAGACCGGCACGAAGAGCGTCTTCTGGTAGAGAAGCGGCGTCGAAGCATAGCCGTGGTTGAGACCGAACGCTCCGTAATCCTTCTGGATATCGCGCGACCAGCGCTCGCGCCCCTCGAAGTCGAATGCCTTGAGGATCCCCGTCCCCGTCATCACCCAGACGGTCCGGCCATCCGTAATCGGCGAGGGCGAAGACATATTCTGTTTGCGCCTTCGCTCATCGCCTCCTCCGAGGGGACGCTTCCAGCGAACTTCACCCTTCGCCCGATCGACCGCCCAGAGCGAGAGGGCGCCACTCGTCGTCGTTCCCTCCGCGACATTGAGAAAGATCGTCTCTCCCCAGACCACTGGCGTCGAGCCGCTCCGATCGGGCATCGCCAGCTTCCAGGCAACATTCTCCGTGTCGCTCCACTTGACCGGAAGATTCTTCTCCCCACTGACTCCATTGGAAGATGGTCCGCGCCAATTGGGCCAATTTTCCGCCCTGACCGATACCAGCACAGCTACTGCCCCTGTCAATAAAAGGCCCATTGTCCACCCAGCGAATTGTCGCATATCCGCCTCCTTTGCCTTTGTCGTCTCTCCACCTTCTTCCCCCGCGCCGCTGCCTCTCACCGAAGACGGGGGACATCTCTCGTTTTCAGCGAAGTGCTACGGCGCTGTCTCGACCTGGGTCTCAGCGCGCCGTCGAAAAATCCCAATTGGCTCGGCCGGCATCCACCGAATGCGCCCAGGCCGAGCCACCGTTGCCACCTGCTCCAACTCCGGATGGTTTCGCATCTCCGCTGTCAACTGGGAGACAATCACCTCCCCTTGCTGAAACCTTCCCGCCAGGATCCGGATCGAGTCGGGCGTATTGAATTGACGAAGAAGCCCTGGGGAATGGAATGGAGTCGGCAAGGCATTGACCTGCCCCGGACAGAGGTAAGGCAGAACGGGGTCGAAGGTCAGATTGACGATCCGGCTCTTGCCATCACAGAGGTGGCGCGCGAACTCCCGGTAGTGCTGCCACACCTCCGGATGAAAGCGGTGACCGACGAAGATCGGAATCTCATCGGAGGATTGGTCACGGGCCCAGGATTCCTTCACCGGAGAATCGATCAATGGCCAGAGCATCGTCTGGCTTGGTTTGAGGAGAAGGTCCGGAAAGCGCGACGCCGACAGAAAAAGAAAGACTACCAGGAGCCCATATCCACTGACGAGACGTCGTGGCGACGCCGTCCAGGGAATCGATCCTGCCAGCAGCGCCGCCGCCCCGAGAAAAAGGGGCGCACAGGCATTCTGGATCCGAAACATCTCGTATAAATAGAGCGACTGCGAAAAGCCTGCGCCCCCCAGCAGCGCCAACCAGAGCAGCACTCCCGGCGTCGGCCCAGCCGACTGCCCCTCTTCCGCCTCCCACGAGAACCTGAACCGACCGGTCGGCCGCCACAACAGATGCAGAATCAGGGCGAGATTGGAGAGCGCCAGCAGACTGAAGAGGAGAAACGGCAGATCCTCCGGCTGCAACAGGTGACCGATCAACGCCCCGACCCGATCGATACCCAGACCATACGCCTCCCCCGATTGACCGGTCACCTGCAGATAGGCCATCCGCAGTTTCCCCTGACCGGCCAGCATCCCCACATAGAGCAGAATCAGTCCACCAAGAATACTCAGCAGGCGAACGATCCGGGGATCCCGAAGCCGTGGGACAAGGGTCGTAATGGCAACGTACACCACGCCCGCCGCCACAAAGCTCAACAGATAGGTATTTCGGAAAAGAAAAGCCAGGAAGAGCGCCACGGCCGCGCCTCCCAGGCCCGGGGAACTCTCCGATCGTTCTCCGACAATCAACAGATAACAGGCGAGTAAGAGACAGGTTCCCGCAAAATAGTCCGCCCAAGGGTAGATCGGCCAGGGGTGAATCAGCAGAACGAGCAGCGTTCCCCCCCACGCCAGTGTCGTCGAATGGAGCCGCTCCAGGCAGAGGAAGAGAAGAATCAGCCCCGCCGCGTAGAAGAGACTGACAACATACCCGATCGACGTGAAGGTGATCGGGATTCCCACGAGGGAGAGCGCCCGAAAGAGCAACGGACTGCCGGCCCCATACTGCAGAAAGATCTCGGTGAAGAGTTCGCGGCCCGCGATGAAATCGAGGGCTGTTCCGAGAATAAACCCCCAATGGTGGCTATCCGTGTGATGAACGGAATAGATCCCCCCCAATACCAATGGAACCGCAGCCAGGATCAACAACCCTGCCCAACGAGCCACTGTCTCCACCGTGCTCCTCATTGTCTACCTTCTTTGGTTAGGTGCCGTCTGGTGTTGCTGGTATCGGGGGGGACCCCAGACCTTGCCGTCCCTGAGCTCGTCCTCAGGACCTGGGATTGGTCACCGCCCCCTCGGACGCCGAGGAGACCAGGGCGACGTACTTGGCGAAGACCCCCTTCGTATAGGCTGGCGGCGGAGCAGTCCATTCGGCGAGACGACCCGCCAGCTCCTCATCCGTCAACTCCACCGAGAGTGTCCGCTGCGCCAGGTCGAAGACGATCGAATCCCCTTCACGGAGAGCGGCGATCGGCCCCCCCGCCGCCGCCTCGGGAGCGACGTGGCCAACCATCAAGCCGCGGGTCGCCCCGCTGAATCGACCATCGGTCAGCAGGGCGACCGATTCGCCAAGCCCCTCGCCGACGATCGCCGCCGTCACGCCGAGCATCTCCCGCATTCCGGGACCTCCCTTGGGGCCTTCGTAACGAATCACCACAATGTCA
>JBEIJP010000512.1:0-2975 GCA_040380245.1 Acidobacteriota bacterium
GATTCTGCGTGGGTTGAAAGAAGGAAAAGAGATCATCATTGGCCCTTACCGTCAACTTCGTACCCTCAAGACTGACCAGGTCATCAAGCGGGAAGAGAAGGCCAAGGCGCCGGCCGGCGGCGCGGAGAAGAGCTGATCGAGTGGCTCGACCGCTCGCGGGCCGGAGTGTTCGGGGGGGCCAGTGCGCCCCCCGAACGCTCTCCCCCCGGAGTGTTCGGGACGGGCCAGTCCGCCCCCCCGAACGCTCTCCCAAAAGATCCTGTCGAGTCAAACGAGAGAGAAAAAGAGGGCCAGTATGTTGGGAAGAACGGAAGTGCAAGTCGGTACAGAGCGGGGCACGGTTCGCGAGAACGGTTCGAAGGTCCTGATCCGCACTCACGACCTCTGGAAGACCTACACCATGGGCGAAGAGATCATCCACGCGCTCAGCGGGGTCACCTTCGAGATCGAACGAAATGAGTATGTGGCGATCATCGGACCTTCCGGTTCCGGCAAGTCGACCCTCATGAACCTGATTGGCTGCCTCGACACCCCGAGCAAAGGCGAGTACTGGCTCAACGGCAAGAATGTCGCCCAGATGGACGATGACGAGCTGGCGATGATCCGCAACAAGGAGATCGGCTTCGTCTTCCAGACGTTCAACCTACTGCCGCGGGCCACCGCGCTGCACAATGTCGAGCTCCCCCTGATCTACAACGGCACGCCGTCGACGCGGCGGATCGAGATGGCCAAAGCCGCGCTCGAATCGGTTGAGCTGGGAAATCGGATGTCCCACAAACCCAATGAGCTCTCCGGGGGACAGCGTCAACGGGTCGCCATCGCTCGCGCCCTGGTCAACAGCCCCTCGATCATCCTGGCGGATGAGCCGACTGGCAACCTCGACTCCAAGACATCTGTGGAGATTATGCAGCTCTTCGAGAACCTTCACGACCGCGGAAACACGATCATCCTGGTGACGCACGAAGCCGATATCGCGGCACACGCGCACCGCGTCATCTCGATTCTCGATGGCAAGATCTTCAAGGACGAGCGGATCCGCTGAACCTTTCCCCTGATTCCCCCACTTTCACGGCTTGACTATGCCTCCCGGAAGGGTAGTATGAGTAGATATTTTTGAGAGATCCCAGGGTATCTTCTGAAGTGTCAACCTGGAATCAGCTGGAATGAGCCGGACCCATGGCAATATCGAAAGATGGGGGTGATATGAGCAGACGATGGGGAGTCGGGTTGGTGGTGAGCCTTGCAGCGATTGGGCTGCTCCTCGGTGGAGGTTGGCGCGCGATGTCCCAGGTGGGCACGCCGCAGGAGACGACTCGGCAACGCGTCTCGAACAGCTACCAGGAAGCGGTCAGCCTGATCCGAACCCACCATTTCGGCGAGCTGGATGATGAGACCCTCAGCAAGTCCGCCATCCTCGGGATGCTCAAGAGTCTCGATCCGCACTCCGACTATCTCGACCGCAAAGCCTTCCAGGAATTCAACGAGAAGCAGCACAGTCGTTACTACGGGATTGGCTCCCAGATTGGGACACGCCACCGGTCGACCTACATTCTCGAGCCCTTCGAGGGCAGCCCCGCCTCGGCGGCGGGACTGCGCTATGGAGATCAGATCGTGTCCATCGACGGGGAGGAGAGCACCAACTGGAACTCCGACCGGATCCGTTCCAAACTGCTTGGGGATCGTGGGACACAGGTCAAGGTGCAGGTACGGCGAGTCGGCGTCGCCGAGCCCATCTCGATGACGATTACCCGCGACGGGATCGCCCTGCCTTCGATCCCAAACTACTACCTGGTCACTCCGACGATTGGGTACATCGGTCTGACCCGAAACTTTCAATCGACGACCAGCCGGGAGATGTCGGAAGCCCGGGCGGAACTGGTGGAGAAAGGCGCGACCAGTTTCATTCTGGATCTGCGCCAGAATCGGGGAGGATACCTCGATCAGGCGGCCAAGGTGTGTGACCAGTTCCTGCAGCGTGGGCAGACGATCGTCAGTACACGAGGACGGCAGGGGCGGAACTTTGACCAGACGATGATTGCCGAGAATGGGGCCAGCGAAAACTTCCCGCTGGTGGTCCTGATCGATCGGGACAGCGCCTCGGCCTCGGAGATCGTCGCGGGAGCGATCCAGGACCACGATCGGGGATTGATCGTCGGGGAACCCAGCTTTGGAAAAGGGCTGGTGCAGCGTATCTTTCCCCTCTTCAACGGCGGGGCGCTCACCCTGACCATCGCTCATTACTACACGCCGAGTGGTCGTCTCATCCAACGGGACTATTCGAGCGGATCCCTCTTCGAGTACTACCAGCGACGCTACAACCCGACGGATGCCCCGCCGCCCGCCCGTACCGAGGAGCGGAAAACGGATCTCGGTCGGACAGTCTATGGCGGCGGCGGGATCGAGCCGGACGTCAAGGTCGAGACCGCGGATCTCTTCAACCCGACCCAAAACCGGTTGTACCACGGACTCTTTCTCTTTGTACGCGAGTTGATCGGGGGCCAGATCGCTGCACATCCCCAGTTCCGGATCGAGAAGTTGACCTATGGCCATCCACTCAAGGGAAATGAGTATCTGGTCACCGACGAAGTGCTCAAGACGTACCGGGGGTGGATGGAGAAGTTCTACGCCGACCAACCAGATTACGGGGTGACTCCGGCGATGATCGCCGACCACCTGATCTGGGCCCGCAAACAGATCCGCACGGAGGTGCTTCAGGCTGCCTACGGAAGTGACCGGGCACAGCAGGGAATGGCCGGACTCGACCTGCAACTTCAGCGGGCGATTGCCGAGATGCCCAATGCCGCGGAACTGGCCGGACGCTCCTGGCGGCGGAACACGGCGACACGGTTTGACCAATAGTAACTACTCACGGCAACGATGAATATCATGGGATCCTATCTTCTTCTCGGTGAACTCTGTGTCTCGTTGGTGCAATCACGTCTTCCCATGAGCCCGTTCTCCTAAATCGCGGAGAA
>JBEIJP010000513.1:0-2973 GCA_040380245.1 Acidobacteriota bacterium
CGTCCCGATCTGCCCCTTCTGCTTCCAGACGTGTTGCCAGGTCTGGCCGGCGTCCGTCGATTTGTAGATCCCATTGCCTGCCGCGACATTCCCGCGCATGTTGGCCTCACCCGAACCAACGTAGATGACATTGGGATCGGAGGGCGCGACGGCGATCGAGCCGATCGAGGCGATCGGTTGATCATCCCAGATCGATTCCCAGGTGATCCCGTGATCGCTCGATCTCCAGACGCCGCCCGAGGCGGTCGCCGTGTAGAAGATCGGGCTGTTGGGGACTCCCGTCACCCGCGTCACTCGTCCCCCCCAGGCCGGGCCTACCAGGCGGTACTTCAGCGATTTCAATCCCGCAGGGCCGTTCTTCTCGGCCCCTGCCTCCTGGGCCAGAGGGCTCGCCCCTCCAACCCATCCGCCGAGACCGACTCCCAGTCCGATCAGCGCGATCAGCGCGATCCGCCGCATCCATCGAGTGAGGGGGAAGTGTGTTCCACCCGCTCCGCCGCTTTTGCCCTGCTTGTCTGTTCCTCGCCTCATGCTTGCGATGCCTCTCCTTTTCATCGTTCCCATTCTCTTCCAGACCCCGATGTGATCCCGGATCTCCATCAGGTCTACGTTCGCTTTGATCTTGGGGGTGAGTGCCGTTCCGGTCCTCCGGACTCGTCGAGGCGAGTGTAGCCTGAAACTCCCAATTGCGCACCGAATCCGCTCCCGGAAGTGAAAAAAACTGCCCCCGTGGCTTCCCCTTGTCGTGGGGGCCTTTTTTCATTACCTTGAGCGGCGTTCTGGCTGTCTGGATGAGTGGGCATGGCGGCGCAAAGAGTAGGGATGTCGGCACCATGGGGAATGGAAGAGATTGGAAAGAGGCGATCGAAGAGGCCAGGCGCCTCTTCTTTCTGAGCGTTGGGATCAGCAACGCCGGGGGGCGTCGATATCGCCCGAACCTCTCAGCGATTCTTCGGGAGGAGGGCTGGCTTTGCCAGAACTGCGCCGCGGCCATCGTCGACTACGAAGGCAAGTGGGGGTTGCGATTGGCGGCTCACCCTGAGGAGGGAGCCGTCTGGCTGATTGCCCATCCATTCTCGACCGGAAAGATCGATCTGCGGCTCGCCGCCATTCCGCAGCAGGTCGGGCTTCTCTTCCGCTCGGAAGACGCTTCTGGTGATCTGGCTGATCGGCTCAGCTTCCTCTTCCCGTCAGAGCAGGCAGGCGCGGCGATCCCCTTGACCGTCGTCTACCGCGAGGGAGATGAGCTCCATCAGGTCGAGATCGAGCTGCCACGGCGTCTGCGGGGAGAATGGATCCCCTTCCGAGTGGTCGTCACGCGCGAGCTCCTCTCCGTCTTCGTCAATCAGGATCACGTCCCCGCCCTCAAGGTTCCCCTTCCGCTGGCACGCCCACGTCACCAGGTCCTCGGGCTCTGGCGTGGCCCTGACGCAGAGGCCCTTCTGACGGACCTCCGCTTGACTGAGACCGATCAATGGAATCTCTCCTAGCTGTTGACGGGGAGGGATGCCGCATCTGAAAGTGAGGTGTACCCCTTGAGACCACTCCCCCTGCTCCTCTTTTCCCTGCTGCTCGCCGTCCCGCTCTCCGGGCTGGACGGGAAGGGAAAGGCCCCCCCGCGTCCCAATCTCATCTTCATCCACGCGGATGATCTCGGCTATGGGGACCTCAGTGTCTATGGCCAGCGGCGCTTCCAGACTCCCCACCTCGACCGTATGGCTGCCGAGGGGATTCGCTTCACCAGCTACTATTCCGGAAGCACCGTCTGCGCACCCTCGCGGGCGGCGCTCATGCTCGGGCAGCACACCGGACACCTGCGCATTCGCGGCAATGGGGACCATCCGCTCATCCCAGAGGAGAAGACCGTCGCGCAATCGCTCCAGTCGGCCGGCTATCGCACTGGCCTCTTCGGCAAATGGGGACTGGGAACGGCCGCGACCACCGGGCGTCCCGACCTCAAGGGCTTCGAGGAGTCGCTCGCTTTCCTCGATCATACCCACGCCCATCGCCAGTACACCAGCCATCTCTGGAAGAACGGCGAGGTCTTCCCGATCGATCCGGAGAAGGACTACGTCAACGACCTCTTCACCCGCGGCGCTCTCGATTTCATCGAACAACGGAAGGCGGAGCCCTTCTTCCTCTACCTTGCCTTCACGGTCCCCCACGCCGAACTGCGCGTCCCGGAGGACTCTCTCGCCGCCTTTCGCGGCCAATTTCCCGAGCCAACCCCTTTTCGGAATGAGAAGGCCGACGCTATCTCCACCACCGAACCCTCCCGGGAGCGACGACCGTCCGTTGGCTATCGATCGCAGGAGACTCCCCGGGCCGCCTTTGCCGCGATGATCACCCGGATGGATCAGCACGTCGGACAGATCCTCGCCAAGCTCCACCAAGCCGGGATCGATCGTCAGACGATCGTCTTCTTCACCAGTGACAACGGACCTCATCGCGAGGGGGGCGCTGATCCCGATTTCTTCGACAGCAATGGCCCTTTTCGCGGGATCAAGCGGGATCTGTATGAAGGAGGGATTCGGGTGCCGATGATCGTCCGCGGACCAGGATCGATCCGCCCTGGGCGCGTCAGTGATCGCCCCTGGGCCCACTGGGATGTCCTGCCGACCCTGCTCGCCCTGGCAGGGCAGCCCGCGCCGAAGGGGATCGATGGGCACTCGGTGCTACCCACGCTCCGCGGGCGCCGCCAGGAGGATCCTCCACCTCTCTACTGGGAGTTCCACGAACGGGGCTTTGATCAGGCTGTGCGCCTCGGCCCCTGGAAGGCGGTCCGCCACGGCCGCAACGGCCCGATCGAACTGTACCACCTCCTCCGTGACCCCGGAGAGACCCAGAATCTCGCCGATCGAAACCCGAAGGTGGTGCGCCAGGTCAGTGGGTTAATGGGGGAATAGGGGAATAGGGGAATAGGGGAATAGGGGAATAGGACGAATAGGACCAATAGGACGAATAGGACTTTCA
>JBEIJP010000514.1:0-2953 GCA_040380245.1 Acidobacteriota bacterium
GCTGATGTGCAATAGTTGGCACACCCCGTCGTAGACCCGCTCCTCATCGGCGAGGAACTCTCCGTGTGAAGGCCGGACGTGGAGGGTGTGTGGACTGAGGAGATCGAGCGGCCCTGGGGTGGCGTCCCGAGTGATCGCGACGACCGGTGTGCCGACCGCGGCGGCGAGGTGGGCGATGGGGCCCAGTGGCGCCACCAGCAGACTCAAGCGCGCCAGGGAGGAGAGGGTCTCGTCGAAAGAGAGGCGGGCTGGGATTCGGATCGATCGTCCCGGGATCGCTCGGCGCAGTTCCGGCTCGACCTCTCGCCTGAAGCCGGGGCGGACTGGATCGTCCAGCAGCAGGATCCGGGCGTCAAAGTGGTGTGCCAGTCGTCGAGCGAGCGAGACTACCCGTTCCTTCGTCCAATCCATCCCGACCGCTCCGCCGCTGCCGCCCAGTCCGATCAACGGCCCGTGGGGGGAACTGCCCCGCGACGCGGCGACTCTCTCGTACCGCTGCGCCACCTCGCGATCGGTCGCAGGGTCTGTCCGCAGCCGGGGAGCGCTGACGACAGGTCGCACCCCGAGTGGTTCGAGGCTCCGCAGCCACTCCTGTGTTCGGTGCAGGGGGACCGACAATTCCCCTTTTTTTCGGCCATCGGCGATCGCCGGCCACAGGCGACGCAGCCATCTCTCCCAAGGCCTCGCTCTTTCCCGGTGCAGCCCCGATGGTGTGAGATGCCACGCCGATGGGGGAAGGCAGGCTCTCAACCATGCTCCCATCTGGGGTCCCATCTGGGGCCTCGGACCATCCCGGAGCAGCTCGATCAGCAGATCGGCCGGCTCGCCTTGCAGTTCTCGGATCGTGCGAACGGTTCTCCAGAGATGCCGCGGGTCGAGCAGCTCTCCCTCCCTCCAATGGCCGACAGTCCAGACCCGCGGGGAGACCCTGCTTCTCGCCAGAACAGGGGCTGACGCGATCGAGGCGACCACCTCGATCGCGGCCTCCGGGAAGGCCGCGCGCAAGGCCTCGAGCACGGGGGTGACCAGCACCGTCTCGACGATTCCCGTCACGTGTGACAAGATGATTCGGTTGGCTCGAATGGTTGAGACCATCTGTTCCATAGGACTGCTTGTCTCGTTCTCGTCCGGCCACATCCCAATGAGCGCCGCGGAACGTGGCCGCTCGGCGTCGTCCGCGGTCGTCCCGCACCCATCCAGAGCGAACAATCCCCGGCCAATTCCGCTTCTGGTTGATCTTTGTCAATCCTCCGGCATATGATCCCCGGTTGCCGCGGGAGGAGTGAAACCCTTGTGCCCACGGCAGACACATCATACTGGAAACTGTCCCTTTCGAGATAGCTCGGCACGGGATGGCTCCAGTTCCCAGGGAGAGATTCGTTCGGGCGAAGAGATCGAAACCGACCATCCCGCAGGGAGGCGTCGGCTGCCCCCGATCGGGAGCAGGGCAGGCCCGGTCTCTCCGTCAACGCCATGAGAGACCTGTTCCACGAGACAGGTTCAACGATAAAGGACTGCCAGATGAGTTTGTGGGGAGGAAGGTTTTCCGGTGAGACCGACCGGTTCTTTGCCGCTTATAACGCGAGTTTTCGGTTCGATCGGCGCCTGCTTGACGCAGATCTGAGAGCCAGCGCCGTCCATGCCCGCGCCCTGGGGCGGGCCGGGGTCCTGTCGACCGATGAGGTGACCGCGATCGTCGACGGGCTGTCCGAGATTGGCCGCGCCTCCACCGCTCCAGACTACCTCGATCAGCCCGCGTTTGCCGGAACAGAGGACGTCCACAGCTTCATCGAGGCCCGTCTGGTCGAGCGGATCGGGATGGCCGGCTATAAGCTCCACACTGGACGGAGCCGCAATGATCAAGTCGCCGTCGCTACCCGCCTCTTTCTTCGCGAGGAGATCGATCAGCTCCAGACGCGTCTCCGAGAGACGCGGGTGGCCCTGCTCGATCTCGCCGATCGTTACTCCGACGCGCCCATTCCGGGTTACACCCATCTCCAAAAGGCCCAGCCCATCCTCTTTGCCCACTACCTGCTCGCCTACTTTCAGATGTTCACTCGTGACGCCGAGCGGCTGAGCGAAGTCCGCTGCCGGGTCAATCAACTCCCGCTGGGGTCTGGCGCCCTCGCTGGCACCAACTACCCCGTCGATCGCGAATGGATGGCCCTCGAACTCGGCTTCGATGGGGTCACCCGCAACAGTCTTGACGCCGTCAGTGACCGCGACTACCTCATCGAGCTGGCCAGCGCGGCCTCGCTGACGATGATGCACCTCTCCCGTCTCGCCGAGGACTTCATTCTCTACGCGACGCAGGAGTTTGGCTTCCTTCGCCTCGGCGACCGCATCTCCACCGGCAGCAGCCTCATGCCGCAGAAGAAGAATCCGGACTCGCTCGAACTCATTCGCGGCAAGTCCGCCCGGGTCTTTGGCCACCTCACCGCGCTCCTCACTCTCACCAAAGGACTCCCCCTGGCCTACAACAAAGACCTCCAGGAGGACAAGGAGGCCCTCTTCGATACGCTCGACACGGTCTCTTCCAGTCTCATCGTCATGGCGACCGTGCTTCAGAACGTCGAGCTGCAACGGGAGCGCGCCGCCGCGGCCGCGATTCGGGACTACACCAACGCGACGGATCTCGCCGACTACCTCGTTCGCCGCGGTCTCGAGTTTCGCCACGCCCACGAGATCGTTGGACGCGTCGTTCTCCAGGCCCTGCAGCAGGGGCGGGAACTCTCCGAGATTCCTCTCGATGAGCTGCGTACTTTCTCCCCACTCTTCGAGTCCGACCTCGCCGAATGCCTCTCCCTGCCCGCAGTCCTCGCGGGGAAGGCACAGATCGGCGGGACGGCTCCCACGCAGGTCGCCGCAGAGCTGCTGCGGGCCCGGCAGACGCTGCAAGACGCGCTGGCATCGACTAGCGCGCCGAAACCTTGATTCCCTTCCTGTCTTGAAA